>CANMAT010000701.1 GCA_947494865.1 Deltaproteobacteria bacterium | reverse complement strand
TGCGGAGCTTGCGAGGCGCCCTCGACCTCGCGGCGGCTGCACGCGCAGGGGTACACGCGCCCCGCCCGCGCGAGCACCGAGAGGGCTTCGCGGTAGAGCCCCGTCCGCGCGCGCTGCGCGTAGGGCGCGTGCGGGGCGTCGGCGCCGGGGCCCTCGTCCCACGCGAGGCCGAGCCAGCGGAGGTCGTCGAGCATGGCGTCGAGCGCGCCCGGCGCGGTGCGCGCGGCGTCGAGGTCTTCGACGCGGAGCACCCACCGACCGCCGACGCTCCAGGCCGCGAGCGCCGACGCGAGGGCCGTGCGCGCGCTGCCAACGTGGAGCGCCCCCGAAGGGGTGGGCGCGAAGCGACCTCGTTCGATGAGCGGTGCGGTCATGGCGTGGTAGGGTCGCGCGGGTGCGCAGCAGGCCCGCGCTGAAGGTGTACATCGCCCCGTCGCCCGCGCGGCCCGGCGACACGTTGCAGGTGTCGGCGGTGCTCACGAGCAGGCGCGCGACGCCCGTGGCGGCGGTCGAGTTCCGGCTCCGATGCACCGAGCGCACGACGGTACCGCAAGACCGCAGCGCGTCGGTCTTCGAGGAGCAACATTTCTACCTCGTGGCGCGCCACGCGGGGGCGCTGCTCACACCCGGCGAGCACCGCTATGGCGCGCTCTTCCCGCTCCCGCGCACGACGCCCGCCACGTACGAGAGCGACCTCACGCGCGTCGCGTGCGAGCTCGAGGTGCGCGTCGAGATCCCCTGGTGGGCCGACCGCACGGGCCGCTACGCCGTCGAGGTGCAGCCCGCCGCGGTGGTCGGGGTGAGCGCCCAGCCGCAGCTCTTCGCCACGGCCCGCCGCGGCCCCCAGGGCAAGGAGCTCTACGCCGAGTGCTCCCTCGACTCGGTGCTCCTCGAGCCCGGCGGCGTCGTGCGCGGGAGCCTCTCGCTTTCGAACGTGAGCGCCACGCGCGTCGAGCGCGTCACCGCGGCCCTGTCGCTCAGCGAGGTGCAGCACGCGGGCGGATACCGCCGGAGCTGGGTGCAGGGCCGCTACGATTTCGTGCTCCACGAGGGGCGCGTCGCTGACGGCGAGCCCATCCCCTTCGGCCTCGCGCTCCCGCGCAGCCTACCGGTGAGCGGCCGCACGCGCCTCGTCGACGTCGCGTGGACGCTCGACATCGCCGCCGAGGGCGCGTGGCGCACCAGCACGCTCCTCTCCATTCCCGTCACCCTGCTCCCGCCGGGCTCGCTCCCCCGCGACGGCGTGCGCGCGCTGCCCCCGGCCGTGGGCCGCGACCGCCGCCGCCTCGTGTGGACGCCCGTCGCCGCGCAGCTCGGCCTCACCTACGACGCCGCCGCCGACGCGATCCGCGGGCGCGCGGGCGACGTCGCCCTCGCCATCGCCGTCGAGCAGCGCGTCCGCGACGGGCTCTTCACCACCGCCACGCTCTCCTGGCCCTCGCTCGGAATCGCCTTGTCCGTAGGCCCATCGCGCTGGAGCGACCGCTTCACCGAGCGCGAGATCGACGTGGGCGACGCGGCCTTCGACGCGCGCTTCCAGGTGCGCGGCCGCTTCGCCGAGCAGGTGCGCGCCCTCCTCGACGCCGACGTCCGCGCGCGCATCCCCCCCGAGGCCGACACGCGCATCGACGACGCCGGCGCGACACTCTCGGCGCCCGGCGCCCTCGCCGACCCCGCGGCCATCACCGCGTTCGCGCGCGCCGTCACGCGCCTCGCGCAGGCCTTCGACGCCGCCGTCCGCGCCCTCCCGCCGCCGCCGGCGATGCGCCCCTACGCCGACGCGTGGCGGGCCTTCGCCGAGCGCGCCCGCGCGCGCTTCAGCCCCGGCCCCTGCGCCGTCGCGGGCGGCCGCTTCGGCGTCGACCGCTTCGACGTCGCCTGTCAGTGGAGCGACGCGGGCGAGCTCGCGGCCACCGTCGTCACGCTCCACCTCGACCCCACCCTCGCCGCGGCCCCCGATGAGGCGCAGCGCGCGGACGCCCTCGCGGCCGTGCGCGCCGTGCGACCCGACGCGTCCCTCGCGGCCACCGCCGAGGCGCTCACGTGCGCGCTCCCTACGCTCACGGCGGAGCCCGCGACGCTCGAGCCGCTGCTCGACGTGATCGCCCGCGCGGGGCGCAAGCTCCAGGGCCGCGCCGACGCCGCGCCCTATCGGTGAAGCGCGTCGCTCAGTCGGCGATGAGGGCGCGCGCGAAGTCGATGCCCGTGAGCACGCCCCACGCGCGGCCGCGGTCGACGGCGATCACGCGGCGCGCGCGGGTGGCCGCGGCGTTGGCGGCCGCGCGGCGCATCGAGGTGCGCAGCGGGAGGCAGAGCGTCGCGTAGCTCATGCGGTCTTCGACGGGCGTGGCGCCCTCGTCGTCGCGACACTGCAGCGCCTCGACCTGCGTGAAGATCCCGACGGGAGACTCCTCCTCGTCGATCACCACGAGGCCCGCCACGTGGGCGTCGCGCAGCCTGTCGGTGGCCGTCGCCACGGTGTCCGTCGCGCTCACGGTCATCACCGGCGTCGACATGAACTCCGAGAGCGGCGCCGCCACGCCGCGCACCCGCACCGCCTCCATCGCGTCGCGCGTGCTGAACACGCCCACGAGCGCGCCGTCGCGGGTGACGTACACGCGGTGAATGTGTCGGCTCACGAGCCCCTCGGCGGCCTCGCGCACCGTGGCGTCGGGCTCGAGCGTCACGGCCCCCGCGGTCATCACGGCGTGCACGGGCTTGTCGGGCAGCGTGAGAAGGTGGCCGCGCCGTGTGGCCTCCTCGAGGCGCCCCACGCGAAGGAGGTCGCTGCGAGAGATCACCCCGACGAGACGCTCCGACGCGTTGAGCACCGCGAGCGACGACAGCGTGTACTCGCGCAGAATCCGATGCGCGTCGGCCAGCGGGGCGTCGTCGCGGATCGTGCGAACGGGCGACGACATGAACTTCGAAACCAGCAGATCCTTCATGACGCCGAATGTGCTCGCGAGCGCGCGCGTCTGTCGAGGCCGTTCACCCCCGGCGAGCGCCCGGGGCCGCGCACGGCGATTCCCATCCCGCGGGCTTCTGGTAGTCTCCGCACCCCAATGAATCGACAGCCCCGGCTCACGAAGAAAGAACGCAAGGCCCTCCTGCCCCCTCGGCCCGCGTCGCGCCCCGTCGGCGACGTGTACGACCCCTCCCTCGGCGCGATTCCCCCGTCGCCCGAAATGGCCGCGGGCTCGCACATTCACTGCGTCGCGTGCGGCAAGCACCTCGACACCGCAGGCGAGGCCCGCGCCCGCGCCGCGAAGGGCCTCAGCAGCAACCTCTGGATGTCCATCCGCTGCGCCCACGGCAGCGAGTTCTACGCGTGCATGGGCTGCACCGAG
>CANMAT010000700.1 GCA_947494865.1 Deltaproteobacteria bacterium | reverse complement strand
CGCTGGACGCACCGCCGCAAGGGTGATTCGATGCCCTGCAATGGGCACTGGGATCTCGCACGGTGGTATCGCGCTCGCGGCGCTGGCCCTCACGCTCTCGGGGTGTCCCGACACCGGTGAGGTGATCATTCCGGTGCCCGACGTCACCGTGCTCGACGTCACCGTCGACCGCCCGACCGACGTCACCGTGGATCGTGCGACCGACGTCACTGTAGACCGTGCGACCGACGTCACCGTCGACCGCGCCGACGTGGTCGACGTGAGCGACGCCGCCGACGCGGTGAGCGTGCGCTGCGCGATGGGCCTCGACAGCGACGGCGACGGCCTCGCCAACGACCGCGAGTGCGCCGATGGCACCGATCCCTTCTCGCCCGACACCGACCGCGACGGCCTCTCCGACGGCGCGGAGGCGCGCTACCCCCGCGCGTGCGTGGCCGCCGATCGCGCGCGCCAGCGGCGCCCTCCCGTAGTGTGCACCGCCGACGCGATGTGCATGACGGGCGAGACGTGCCGCGGCCTCGACGCGCGCAACCGCGACAGCGACGGCGACACCCTCGCCGACGGCGCCGAAGACCCCTCGGGCGACGGGCGCATCGACGTGACCCGCGGCGAGACCGACCCGCGCCTCTGGGACACCGACGGCGACGCGATGGGCGACGCGGCCTCGGGCCTCGCCATCTGCCGCGCCGACGGCCTCGCCACCGTGACGCAGACCGCCCTCCCGAGCGCCCGCACGCAGGTGGGCTACGACCCCGCGTGGGCCACCGCATCGCGCGCCACGGGCACCGCGGGGCGCAGCGTGGTGGTGCTCGACGACCCGCGCGCCAGCGTGGCCGCGCTCGTGGCGGCCATTCCCGCGACGGGCGACGTGCGCGCCGAGGCCGCGCGCGTCGAGACGCTCGTCACCGCGGCCCTGGGCGCGGGTGTCACGCCGGTGCTCGTGGGCCGCTCGCTCACCACGCACGAGATGAACCCCGCCGTCACCTCGACGTACCGCGTGGCCCGCGCCACCACGGCCCCCGCGCTGCGCGACGCGCTGCTCAACCCCCTCACGGGCGTGACGCCCGCGGGCTCGCTCACGTACGGCGGCGCCGCGGAGTTTCTCGTCGACGTCACCACCGTGCGACGCACGACGGGGGCGGTCACCAACGTCGACGACGTGGTGGTCACCGTCGCGCCGCGCGCCGTGCTCGAAGCCACCGCCACGCCCGCGAGCGCGCGCGCCACCGACCTGCTCAACACCACGGCCCTCGCCGAGTCCGACAAGGGCCTCGGGTTTCACTGCCAGCAGATCAGGGCCCCCGCCGCGCCGAAGGTCGACTTCCTCTGGACCGTCGACGTGTCGATCTCGATGGGCCCCTACCAGGTGTCCGTGGGCGACACGGCCGCGCAGTTTTTTAGCGACCTCGCCGCGGCGGGCATCGACTTTCGCGTGGCGGTGCTCAAGGCCGCCTCGACGCCCTTCGACTTCGCGCGCCCCGCGCCGGGCCTGCGCTTCGTGCAGGGCTCGAGCGCCACCGGGGCGCGCGACCTCGCGTGGAACGTCACCGTCGAGCCCTACCGCATGATGGCCGCCGACCGCCTCGCGCCCTACGGCAATGGCGGTTCGTTCGTGGTGCAGCTCGACGAGGAGCCCCTCGCCGCGGGCGTGCTGGCCTTCGAAAGCCTCCTCGCCGCGCCGGCCACGGCGCCCGAAGATCAACGACTGCGACCGGGCGCGCTCAAGGTGGCCTTCTTCGTCGCCGACGAGACCGGCAACAACGACGACATGCGCTACTTCGCGCTCAACACCGCGCGCTGGGGAGCCACCTACCCCGAGCGCCTGCGCCGCGCGATCGACTTCTTTCGCAGCCGAAACATTCTCACCTTCGGCCTCGTGAACGACCAGCGCATGGACTGCTCCACGGCCACCGCCGCCGACATGCGCCGGTGCCTCATCACGGGCAACGGCGGCGCGTACATTCCCATCGCGACGGCCACGAGCGCCGACGTGGCCGCGGCCATGCGTCGCATCGTCGACGCGGTGGCGGGCGCCGCGTCGCCCTATCGACTCGAGCGCCAGCCCATCACCAGCACCCTCAAGGTGCGCGTGCGCGGGGTCGACGTTCCCCGCTCGCGCGCCGACGGCTTCGACTACGACCAGGCGTCGAACGCCATCGTGTTCCGCGGCGCCACGCACCGCCCCGCGATGGGCGACGAGGTGGTGATCTCGTACCGCGTGTGGCAGCCCTGCCCGGGCCTCGGCGCAACGTGCTCGGCCTCCGGCGAGTGCTGCGCCCCGCAGGAGTGCGTGCTCGGCCGCTGCGCGCCGCCGTGCATGCGCGTCGGGTCGATGTGCGCCCGCGACGGCGACTGCTGCGCGCCCAACGCGTGCGTCATGGGCCGCTGCGCGCCGCCCACCACCTGCCGCCCCGCGGGCGAGCTCTGCACCGTGAGCGCCGAGTGCTGCGCCCCCAACGCGTGCACCCTGGGCCGCTGCACGCCGCCGCCGCCGTGCCGCGCCGTCGGCGTCGCGTGCGCCAGCAACACCGACTGCTGCAGTACCAACTGCGTCATGGGCCGCTGCGCGCCGCCGCCGTGCAGGCCCATCGCGGGCATGTGCACCTCGCCCGCGGATTGTTGCTCGGGGAGCTGCTCCAACGGGCAGTGCGCGCCGGGCTGAGTAGTTCACTCGACGACTGAATCCGTTCAGTCGTCGGGTGAACGTGCGCGCGGTCGCAAGGGCATTACGCGAAGAGGTCTTCTCCGCGGGTGACCTCGAACGCGCGCTCGGCCCAGACGGCGAGCGTCGCGACGTCGCCCTCGGCCGCGACGCGCGCGCGCTGCCTGTCGTCGAGTTCGACGCCGCGCAAGCGACACGTCTCGAGCACGCTGCGCGCGAGCGTCGCCTGCACGCGCGCCATGCGGTCGAGGGCGTCGTCGCGCTGTCGTGCGGCGTCGTCGCGCTGTCGTGCGGCGTCGTCGCGCTGTCGCGTGGCGTCGTCGCGCTGCCGGGCGGCGTCGTCGCGCTCGACCTGGCGCTCGTCGACGAGCGACTGGAGCCGCGTCACCAGCTCCGACTCCGAGGGGATCATCGACTCGTTGGAGAAGAACCGCAGGCGGTTGTGCACCACCGCGAGGTCGAGGCCCAGCACCTGCGAGCGGAGGTATCCGCCCTGCGGCACGATGGGGGCGTAGCTCTGGGCCTTCGGGTCCGCGAGGCGCCAGCCGCGCAGCGCGCCGCTGCGGCAGTCGTAGCTGAAGTACTCGGGGATCCGCACGCGGGCGTAGTCGCGCACGTTCTCGACGAGGTCTTTGTGCTTCTTGCCGAGGTTGCGCACCTCGATCACGAGGTCGATGCCGCGCTTCTCG
>CANMAT010000699.1 GCA_947494865.1 Deltaproteobacteria bacterium | reverse complement strand
CGTCGCCTCGCTCATGGTCGCGTCGTCGAACGCGACGGGCGCGCGCGCGGGCGGGGAGGGCACCGCGAGCTTCGGCGCGGGCGCGGGCACCGAGTACGACGCGCCCGACACCACGAAGCTGCGCGACGGCGCCACCGTGGCGGCCTGCGGCGGACCGCCCGGCGGGGCCTCGGCGCGCGGCGTCGCACGCGACGGAGCCTCGGCGATCGCGGGCGCGGCGCGGGGCTCCCAGGTGAGGCGCGGGAGGAGGCGCGCGAGGTCCATCGCGGTGGCCGGGGCGCGGTCGTCGGGGCGCGCGCGCAGGAGGCTCGCCACGAGGTCGAGCACGGCGTCGGGGGTCTCGGGGCGCTCGCGCGCGACGGTGGCGCGCACCTCGGGAGGGCGCGCGACGGCGAGCTCGCGCCAGGGCATCTTGTCACCGGGCGGAACGAGCGCGTGCCCCGTGAGCGTCTCGGCGAGGAGCACCCCGAGCGCGAAGAGATCCGACGCCACGGTGGCGCCGGCAGGGCTCGCGGCCTGCTCGGGCGAGAGCTGATGCCAGTCGTGCACGGCGACCGCGGGCGCGTGCGCCGCGAGGAGCGGGAGCAGGCCGAAGTCGATCACCTGCACGTGCAGCTCGCCCGAGGCCTGCCGCGCGACGCGCACGTGCGACGAGCTCAGCGAGCCGTGGCGAATCTGCGCCTGGTGCGCGTGCCGCAGCGCCGTCACAACCTGACGGATCACCTGCTCGACCTCGCGCAGCGTGAGGCGCACGCCGGTGGTGCGCGTGCGCTGCACCATGCGGTCGAGCGACTCGCCCTCGGGCAACTCTTGCACGACGAACACCGCGCCGTCGACGCCGCCTACGCCGATGGGCCCCACCACGTTGGGGTGCCCCAGCACCGAGAGCGCGCGCACCGTGTGTTCGGCCGGCACCCTGGGCACCGCGAGCACGCGCGCGTAGTACCGCTGCGGCCCCGCCACGCCGACGAGCGCGCGACCTGGGACGGGCGCGTGGTCGTCGAGGGCCGCCGCGAGCTCGCAGTCGATCACCTGCCCGGCGCGCAGTCGCCCCGAGGTCTTGCACACCGTCCATTGCAGGTGACTCGCCGCAGACACGCGGCACGCTCTCTACCCCAGGAGCGGCCGCGAACTCCACTCCCGCACACCGCGCGCGCGCAACGCTGCTAGAGTCGCCGACCGCCATGAGCTCCCTCGACGCCGACGTTCTCGCCCGCGCTGGCCGCGCCGCTGAAGCCCTCGCACCGTACGCAGAGCGCACCGAGCGCGAGGGGCGCGTGGCGCCCGAAGGGGTGGCGGCGATGGTCGACGCGGGGCTGTTCAAGCTGCTGGTCCCGCGCGAGCTGGGCGGGGCCGAGTGCTCCGTCGCGACCTTCGCGGCAGCGCTCGAGCGCGTGGCGCGCGCCGACGCCTCCGCGGGCTGGTGCGCCATGATCGGCGGCACCTCGGGCCTCATGGCCGCGTACCTCCCCGACGCGCTCGCGCGGGAGGTGTACGCGCCCGCCGACGCGGTGTCGTGCGGCGTGTTCGCGCCCACCGGGAGGGCCTCGCACACGGCCGAAGGCGCCGTGCGCGTGCAGGGCCGGTGGAGCTTCGCGAGCGGCTGCGAGCACTCCCCGTGGCGCATGGTGGGAGTGATGATGCTCGACGGCGAGCGGCCCGTCGCGCGCTGCGTGCTCCTGCGCGCCGAAGAGACCCGCGTGGTGCCCAACTGGGACGTGCTCGGCCTCCGCGGCACGGGCAGCCACGACCTCGCCGTCGACGACGTGGTGGTCCCGCGCGAGCGGCTCTTCTCGCTGCTGGAGCCGTCGCGCAACCCGCGCGCGCTGTACCGCGTGGCGGCCTTCGGCGTACTCGCTGCGGGCGTGGCGGGCGTTGCGCTCGGCGTCGCGCAGGGCGCGCTCGACCGCTTCGTGGCGCGCGCCCGCGAGAAGACCCCGATGGGCGCGAAGCGCTCGCTCGCGCACCGCGAGCTCGTGCAGATCGCGGTGGCGCGGGCCGAGGCGAAGGTGCGCGCTTCGCGGGCGATGCTGTACGAAGCAGGCGACGCGGTGATGGCCGCCGAGGGCGACGCGCTCGAGGCGCGGGCGATGCTGCGCCTCGCGGCGTGCAACGCGGCGCGCGAGTCGGCCGCCGCCGTCGACCTCTTGTACGAGGCCGCGGGGGCTGGCGCCGCGCGCGCGGGAGAGCCGCTGCAGCGGATGTTTCGCGACGTTCACGTGGCGGCGCAGCACGCGATGGTGGCCGACGCGGTAGCGCTCCTCGCGGGGCGCGTGCGGCTGGGCGTCGAGGTCGACGGCGCCGCGCTCTGAGCGGCGCCTCAGGCGGTGCGGCGGGGCACGTGCACGTGCAGCACGCTCTCTTCGGGCGGCACGCCCACGCGCACCGGAAAGCCGTAGTGCCCCGTGCCGCGGTGCACGTAGAGTCGCATCGCGCCGAGGCCCCAGAACCCGTGGTCGGGCACGGCCGAGAGCGCGCTCACGACGGTGTGCGGGAGCCCGAAGCGCAGGAGGCCGATCTGGCCGCCGTGCGTGTGCCCCGAGAGCACGAGGTCGGCCGCGGAGGGCGGCAGGTGCGCGAAGGCGCCGGGGTCGTGGAGCATCGCGACGCGCAGCACGCCAGGCCTGCGCGGGAAGCGTGCGGACACGCCGGCGAGGTGCCGCGCGCGCTCGCGCCAGGCGAAATCGTAGCCGAGGACCTCGACGTCGCCCTGCGGCAGGGCGACGGTGGCCATGGCGTCGACGAGGAGCGCGACGCCCGCCGCGGAGAGGGCCGCGGCGATCGTGTCGGGCACCTCGTGGTCGTGGTTGCCCATGCACGCGAAGGTGCGGCCCGTGAGGGCCTTCAGGGGCGCGAGGGCGCGCGCGAGCGTGTCGCCGGCGTGGTTCGACTCCACGGTGAGCAGGTCGCCCGTGAGGAGCACCAGGTCGGGCGCCTGCGCCACGGCGCGCTCGCACACCGCGCGGAGCCGACCCTCGGACATGAACGACCCGAGGTGGGGGTCGGTGATCTGCACGATGCGCAGGGGGGCCTCGACGCGCTCGGTGCCGTGGCCCACGCGCCCGAGGGCCTCGACGTGTGTGTCGTCGAGGGTCACGTGCACGTCGGTCATGCGGTGCGAGAACGACTCGGCGAGGCCGACGGCCGCTGCGAGATAGGGGAGCCACAGCGTCGCGGCGACGGGGGTGAACGCGCCGAGCACGGCCCACGGGATGGCGAGGAAGGTGCCCGCCGCGAAGACCGACGCGGGCCACGAGACGAGGGCCTTCCACAGCGTGGAGGGCATCGCCGGGCGGGCGAGGGAGGCGACGTGGACGTAGACCGCCGCCTGCGCGTACGCGAACACGGGCATGG
>CANMAT010000698.1 GCA_947494865.1 Deltaproteobacteria bacterium | reverse complement strand
GGGTGGCGGGCGGCGTCGGCGCTGCGCGTCACGTTGGGGCCCGAGACCACCGACGACGAGGTGGCCTTCACGTGCGCGGCGATCCCCGCGGAAATCTCTGCGGCTTCGGTCCGCGTAGCGCTTCAGTTCGGAACGACGGTAGACGGCGGCTGAAGCGCCAGCGCGCCCGCGGGGGTGCAGGTCCATCGGCGCAGCGCACCGTCGACGAGGCCCGCGAGGGCGTGGCCCGTCCACACGAGGCCAGTGACGCGACGCCCGGTCGGCGCGACGCCGCCATCGGGCGTCTCGGGGAGCGCGAGGTCTGCGACGTTGGCCCACTCGAAGAGGTCGAAGCGCTGCGCAGCGTTCGCGGGGTCGAGCGTCATCGCGCCGCCCGCCCAGCGCACCGTCACCACCGCGTGCCCGCTCGCGCACCGCAGCGGCGCCACGGTGTGCGGCGCCCACTCGGTCTGCCGCTGCGCGTTCACCCGCAGCGGCGTGAGGGGCCGCGCCTGGGCGTTGAAGCGCGCGAAGCCCCGCGGCGCGTTGAGCGGACCGTTGGCCGGGCGACCGAGCGCCGCCACGCCCGCGCCATCCCACGCGAAGGTGAGGTCGCGCTGAAAGTACACGCTCTCGTGCACCCGCGGCTGCGCCCCATCGACGGGCTGCACGTAGGGCGCCTCGACGGCCGACGA
This sequence comes from Deltaproteobacteria bacterium, assembly GCA_947494865.1. Classification (GTDB taxonomy): domain Bacteria; phylum Myxococcota_A; class Polyangia; order Polyangiales; genus CAISKJ01. Next base: position 2,685 of record CANMAT010000698.1, on the reverse strand, counting down.
GCGCACGGTCTCGCGCCGCGAGGTGAGCGCATACAGCGCCCCGTGCGGCACCGTCGTGAAGCCGCCGGGCACGCCCACCGGCGCGATGAGCGGACGCGTGAAGGTGGTGCGCGCGCCGTCGACGGCGAAGCGATCCTCCGTCCACATCGCGCAGTGGTCGAGGCGAAGAAAGGGCATGCGAGGCGCGTGCTGCGAGGTGCACGCCTCGGAGCGGCCCGTCGCGACGATCACCGCGCCGCCGTCGTCGCGCGCGATGGCCTGCGTCGAGGGCCGCGCCCACCACGCCGCCGCGGGGTCGCCCGCCACGCGCCGCACGCTGAACGCGTCGAGGCTCACGGGCGCGTCGCCGCCCGTCACGTCGGCCTTGAGCCGCGCGGCGAACGACTGGAGCTCCATGGCCCCGCCGGGGCCCGTGCGCTGCGTGATGTAGCTCACCCACAGGTGTCCGCCGGCGGCGTGCGCCGAGAGCGACACCACCGGGTCGGCCGTGACGGCCACCTGCCGCTCGCGGCGCGTCGCGTGCCCGTCGGCGTCGACGGCCGTCACCATCAGGCGCGACGCGCGGCGGCCCTCGTGGTCGAGCGCGCGCACCCACGCGCCGCCCATGTTCGTCGGCGCGAGGAGGCTCACACCGGGGGCCGCGACGCGAGGCTCGCGCCGCGCGGCGTCGGCGGCGGCGTCGGCGAGGCCTGGCGTCGACCCGTCAAACATCATGATCACGTACGAGGCGGGCGCGTCGGTCGACACGTCGGGCGCCGCCACCGTGGCGTCGACGACCGCATCGACGGTGGCGTCGGCGCGCGGCGGCGCGGGCGCGCGGGCGTCGGGGCGCGCGGGCTGCGGATTCTGACAGGCGACGCAGAGGAGGGAGGCGAGCGCGAGGTGTCGGGTCATCGGCGCCCGCGAGCGTATCCGAGGTTGGCGACCGCCACGCCCCGTAAAACGCACGCTCAGCGGATGATGAAGCGCACCCAGAAATCTTGCGAGCCCGAGTTGCGCACGAGCACCTCGCGGTCGGTGCGCCCCTCGCGCGCGCCGCAGCGGGTGAGCCAGAGGCACACGCTCCCGCTCTGCTCGGCGAGGGGGCCGTCGGCCGAGAACGACGTCTGACACACCACCTGCGTGGGCTCGCGCCCGAGGCCGTGCGGCACCGCGAAGGTCGTGAAGGGCGTGAAGCGCACGCGGTCGCTCGTCCAGCCGCCGACGACCCACGCGCCCGCGCCGTCGCTCGCGCCCGGCGCCGTCACGGGCACGATGGCGTCGCAGGCGTTCTCCTCGGGCGGCGTGCCGCACGCGAGGAGCACTCCGCACGCGACCACGAAGCGCTTCATCTACAGGTGCTCCGCGATGTCGCGCGCGTGATAGGTGATGATGATGTCGGCGCCCGCGCGGCGAATCGAGAGCAGCGTCTCTTTCACCACGCGGGTGAGGTCGAGCCACCCGTTGGCCGCGGCCGCGTGGAGCATCGCGTACTCGCCCGAGACGTTGTAGGCGGCCACGGGCACGCTCACGGCCTCCTTCACCTTCGAGATCACGTCGAGGTACGCGAGCGCGGGCTTCACCATCACGATGTCGGCGCCCTCCTCGAGGTCGAGGGCCACCTCGCGCATGGCCTCGCGGGCGTTGGCCGGGTCCATCTGGTAGCTGGCGCGGTCGCCGAACTTGGGCGCACAGTCGGCGGCCTCGCGAAACGGACCGTAGAACGCGCTCGCGTACTTCACCGCGTACGACATCACGATCACCTCGTCGTGGCCGTTGCCGTCGAGGGCGCGGCGAATCGCGCCGATGCGGCCGTCCATCATGTCGCTGGGGGCGATCACGTCGGCGCCCGCGTCGGCGTACACGAGGGAGATGCGCGCGAGGCGCTCGACGGTGGCGTCGTTGTCGACGTCGACGGAGCCGTCGCGGCGCGTGCGGAGCACCCCGCAGTGGCCGTGCGCGGTGTACTCGTCGACGCACACGTCGGCCATGAGCACCGCGTCGGGCAGCGCGTCCTTGATGGCGCGCATCGCGGTCGGGACGGGCCCCGACGGATCCCACGCGCCGGAGCCCTCGTCGTCCTTGCGGTCGGGGAGGCCGAAGAAGAGAAAGCTGCGAATCCCCAACGCCCAGAGCGACTTCGCCTCGGCGAGCGCGAGGTCGACGGAGAGCTGCGCGTGGCCCGGCATCGATCCGATGGGCTTCTTGCGGTTCTCACCCGGCGTCACGAAGAGCGGTGAAACGAGCTGCTCGGGGCGCAGCGTGGTCTCGCGCACCATCGCGCGGATCGCGGCGGTGCGTCGCAGCCGACGAGGCCGATGGACAGGAAACGTCATGATGGCGGAGGCTCCGGGTGAACGATACGTTCGTAGTGGGCGCGCAGGGCGTCGAGCAGCCCCGCGGCGGTGAACTCGGTCGCCTCGACGGCCACCGTGAGTCCGCGGGCGCGGGCGGTCTCCGAGGTGACGGGGCCGATGGAGGCCACGACGGCGCGCGCGAGCAGCGCGGGCGCGTCGGGCCCGAGCGCGTCGCAGAGGTTGGTCACCGTCGACGAAGATGTGAACGTCACCGCGTCGAGGTCTCCCGCGCGGAGCGACGCGCGCAGGGCGGCGACCTCGTCGGCGGGCGCGGCCACGGTGCGGTACGCGGCCACCACGTCGACGGTGGCGCCCATCGCGCGCAGCGCGCTCGGCAGCGCGTCGCGCG
>CANMAT010000697.1 GCA_947494865.1 Deltaproteobacteria bacterium | reverse complement strand
TTCGTCACGCCCGGCGACGTGCTGCGCGCGCCGGCGACCCTGCCCGCGGGGCGCGTGCTGTCGCTCTGCCCGGCGTCGAGCGACCGCGGCGACCGCGAGGCCGTCGCGCTCGCGGCGGGCGCGACGCACACGTTCTCCGAATCGTCGGAGGGGCTGTGGCAGGTGGTGCTGCGCCCCGCGGGCGAGCCCCGATGCACCGCGCAAGACCTCGCCCTGGCCCGCGTGGCCGTCGTCGTGCCCCGCACCTCGTGGATCCCCGCGGGGCTGCAAGCGCACGGCGCCATGGACCTCCACGACCCCTGGAAGAACCTCGAGACCGCGGGCGACGACACCTTCGCGTTTCAATCGCGCGCGGGCGTGCCCGAGTTTCGCTTCGCGGCCCCGCGCGACGTCGCCGCGGCCGTCAACGGCTGGCAGCCCGACGCGCCGGGCGAGGCCCTCGAGGCGGCGCCGCGCATCGCGCGCACGATCCCCGTACGCCTCCGCGCCGAGCCCGCGATCACGTCTCCCGCCGCGAGCGCGCTCGTGGTGCTGCTCAGCGACGACGAGGCCTGCCCGGCCAGCGCCGACGCGCTGCGCACCAACCTCCGCGGGCTCCCGTCGGAGGCGACGCTCCACGCCTTTCTCGCCGTCGAGCACCCCGCTGGGTCGCCGCAGCGCTTCACCTGCCTCGCCCGCGCGCGGCTGCGCGTCACGCCGCCCCTCGTGCACCGCGGCAGCGACGCGGGGCCCTTCTTCGTGCGCTGGGGCGTGCCCGGCTCGATCTCGCTGCGCGCCCACTTCGAGGTCGTGGGCGAGTGCAACCGCGCCGACTGCCTCTCGCTCGGCGTGGCCGTGCCGCTCATTTACGCGCGCATCTCGCCGCGCGCCCGCGGCGCCTCGTGGGTGGGCATGGAGTTCTCGGTGCCCCTCGTGCTCGGGGCCTCGCCCGGCGACGGCCGCGCGCTGCACACGGGCCTCGGCCTCGACGTGAGCTTCACCCTCGGCCCCCACGCGCTCCCGCGCCTCGTGTCGCTGGGCGTCATGATGCAGCCCGCCGTGCTCGCGGTGCACCCCGCGGCCAGCGACGCGAGCGTGAACGTCGCGCCCTACCTCGGCGTCAACCTCTCGTCGATCTTCGACGCCATTCGGAGCGAGTGAGATGACGGCGCGATCGCTCGCACTCTTCGCATCCCTCGCCGCGTGCTCGGCGCCCACGTTCTCGGTAGCCCCCGCGTCGCCTGCGTACACCGCGACGCCCGCGGCGCCCTCGCTGCGCGACACGTCGCGCCAGCGCGCGCGCATCGAGTCCGAAGACCGCCGCCTGCGGGCCGGCGCGCCCCCCGCGGCCACGGCCCTCCACGACGCCGTCGAGCAGATCGTGGGCGAGCTCGGCGAGGCCTGCGCCCCGCGCAACCCCGGCGGCGACGGCCTCCACTGGACCATCGGCTGCGCCACCGAGACGCTCTTCGCCCCGGGCATCAGCACGCCCTCGCAGCCCGAGGTCACCGAGCGGTGGCGGGCCGTCGGGCGCATCCTCGGCAACCTGCTCCGCAGGCCCATCGCGGGCTCGCCGCGACTGCGCCTCGCGGTGTCGGGCTTCGCCGATCACATTCGCTTCGCCAACCCCGCCGCGGCCCGCTGCGACGAGCTCACCACCTTCTGGAACGCCTCGCACCCCGCCCCCGCCGACGAGGCCTCGCTCAACCGCGCGCTGAGCTTCTGCCGCGCGGCCACCATGGCGCGCGAGATCGCCTGCGCCATGACCGGCGGCGCGTGCACCCGCGACCAGATCGACCGCAACGTCGGCCTCTCGGTGGGCGTCTTCGGCGGCGGCACCACGCGCCTCGACGCCGCGCCCGCGCGCTTTCGCACGCGCCTCGGGAGCGCCCCCGCCGCGATCGAGTGCGCCTGCCACCCGGTGCCCGCCGCCCTCTTCGGCTCGCGGTGGAGCACCCTCCACGGCCCCGCCGCGCCCCCCGCGTGCCCCGCCGAGGCGCCGTCCGGCGAGGTGCCCGCGCTCTACGACTGCGACGGCGCGCGACGCGTCGAGCTCGACCTGTGGCTCGAGGTCACGCCGGGCGCCACGCCCGCGAACCAGTGCGGCGTGAATTCGAGCGAGCCCGACGCGCGCGCCCTCGCGTGCCTGCAAGACTCCGTCGGCCTCACGGCCCACCAGCACGACCTGCGGCCGCCCGTGGTGCGCCCCGCGGCCCCGCGCTGCGCCGACCCGCGACCGCCCGCGGGATGGTTCGAAGCGCACGCGGGCGCGCGACCGCCCTGCGTCGCCGAGCTCTCCGAGTAGTCCCCGCTGCGGCGCGCGAAAACGTCGGAACTTTTCTGCGCGAAGTGTCTTGAATCAAGACCGATCGACTTCGGCTACGGCGCCGTAAGCGAGTGCGGTACCGTCGGTGAATGGCCGACGACACGCGCACGCTCACGAAGCCCGCCACCGCGACGCCCGCGGCGCTCTCGGCGCCCCATCGCAAGCTGCTCGCCGAGGCGCTGCGACGCGCGGAAGACACCCGCAACGTCATGGAAGATGCGCTGGTCTCCTTCGGGCGCTGGCTCCTCGTGGCGGTCTTCGACGACGACGCGGCCGCCGCGCTGGGCGACCGCAGCGCCAACCCCGTGTGGGCCGACCTCCTGCGCCGCGCGGGCGGCCCCACGCTGCGGCTCAACGAGAAGATGCTCTACGTGGCGCTGCACATCGCCGCGCGCGATCGGCGCATCACCGACGAGGCGTGGCGCAACCTCGAGCCGGGCCGCAAGGAGCTGCTCCTGCCGCTCGGCGACGAGGCGGTGATGCGCGAGGCCGCGCAGCACGTCACGGCCATGAAGCTCACGCAGCGCGCCACGCGGCAGTATGTGACCAGCCTCCTCGCCGCGCAGGGGAAGGGTCGCGCGGTGCGCGTCACGGCGCCGCGCGTGGCCTCGCAGGTGCGCCGCTTCCGCGAGCGCGTGGCCTCCAAGGCCTACGAGAAGAAGGTCGTCGCCGCCCTCCAGGCCGCCGACCCCGCGCAGGCGAAGGCCGCCATCGACGAGATCGAGGCCGTGCGCCAGTGGGCCGAGCGCCTGCTCCGGCGCGCGCGCTGACGCGAGGCGGCGCTCCCGCGGCACGAATCGTGGTTTTCGTTCCCGCAGACGCCGATACGGCGTGTCTGTGTGCCACCGTGGGCCGCCGCCGGGCGACCGACGACACCTCGAAGGACCGACGCCATGACCGCGATGCGACTCTGTCTTCTGACAACCATGATCCTCGGCGCCGCTGCGCTGGGCTGCGGCGGCGACGTCGTGGGCCCCTCGGGCGACGCGGGCGTCGATGTTGCGCCCGTCGATGGAGCGCCCGTCGATGTCGCGCCCGTCGACGCGCCGCGCACG
>CANMAT010000696.1 GCA_947494865.1 Deltaproteobacteria bacterium | reverse complement strand
CGGTCGAGGAGCCACGCGAGCCACGCGATGCCGAGCACCTGGCCGAGCGTGGGGTTCTTGATCGCCGGGGCGTGGCGGAGCTGCGCCGCGGGGAGGATGCCGAACACGTTGCGGAGCCGCTGCTGCGTCCCCTCGGAGAGGTCGCCGGAGAAGAGGAGCCGCCCGCCGCGCTCGGTCTTTACCGCGCGAATGGTGGCCTCGCGCACGCCGTCGCGGGCGGCGATGTCGCGCGCGTCGGAGACGAAGCCCGGCGGCGCCCGACCTCGCACGACGAGCACGCGGCCGTCGCGCACCGAGAGGCAGAAGAGGTCTTCGTGGCGGGCGAGCCACGCGAGCGCGAAGAAGACCGCCACCACAACGAGCGCGAGGTACATGACCCGCGAGGTTCTACCTCAACGCCCACGCGCCGCGCGAGCGAGGTACAGTCGGCGCCCCCTTCATGAGCCCCGTCGTCGACCGTGTTCGCAAGCTCATCGCGCTCTCGGCCTCTCCCGATCACCACGAGGGGCGCAACGCGGCGTACCTCGCGTGCCGCCTCATGCGCGAGCACGGCCTCGACGTGACCAGCGCGCAAGCCCCCGCGGCGACGCGCGCGTGGCGCCCCGCCGAGACGCCGCGGCAGCGGGTCACGCGCGGGCCGTACACACGCGCACGGGGGCTGCGGGCGTACACCCGGTGCCGCGAGTGCGGCGAGCCCATCGACGAGGGCGACGGGTGCCTCGACGCCGACGGCCAGGCGGTGCACGGCGACTGCGTGCCCGCGAGCGAGCGGCCGTAGGGTTCGAGCCCCGGTGGAGTAGCGCCGTCACGGGCGGAAGTAAGCGTATCCGCGCTGCTGGAGGCGCAGCACCGCCAGCGTTCCCGATGGGACCGTGGTGCCGCCGGGGAGCAGGTCGCGGGGCTGCCAGCGGTGCTCCTCGAGCGTGCGCGCGCAAGCTCGCCACGACGCGCGCCCCGTCGCCATCACGGCGGCGAGCTCGTCGGTCACCGGGTCTTCGGCGCCTCGGAGAAAGTACGCGAGGGCCGCGCCGTGCACGACCAGCACGAAGTCGGCGGGCTCGTCGCCGAGGGCCGCCAGCGCGTTGCGCATGTTGGTCAACCCGCGCACCACGTCGGCCCGTGTGGCAGCGCCGAGGTGAAACACCGCGCGCAACACCGGAGCCCGACGCCGCGGCTGCGCCCACGCCCGCGGCGCGACCGAGAGCGCCAGTAGCGCCGTGAGAAACCCTCGCCGATGCATCAGTTCGCCTCCGCTCGAGGCACGGTGACCGCGGTCGCGCTGCGCGGCGCCTCGCCGAGCACGGGGTCGACCATCGCGCGCCACCAGCGTTGACGGAGCTCGCGCGACGACCACGCCTCCATGCGCGCCACCGTCACGCCGCCGTCGCGCTCCTGCACACGAAGGATGACGTCGGCGGGGTCGCAGCCGCCCTGCCGCCAGCGCGCCTCGGCCGCGCGTGCGCCGTCGGCGCCGCGCCACACGATGAGCGCGTCGGGGTGGGCTCCGGCGTCGCCGAAGACCGCCACGGCGGCGAGGGCCCAGGCGTCGAGGGGCTGATCGAGGCGCAGCGCGTCGTCGTAGTGGTGGGAGATCCAGAGGTTGGCGCCCGCGGTCGCGTGGTGCCACGCGCGAACGTGCCCCTCGGGCACCATGTGGCTCGTCTCGTTGGGGGAGCTTCCCTCGGGCGTGAGCACCTCTTGACCGCGGTCGTCGACGCGCGTCCACGGGACGAAGCCCGCGGGCACGGCGTCGAGCGCGTAGGCGACGAAGCCTCGCGGCGCGCGCACCCTCGCGGGAGCCCCCTCGCGCAAGAGCGCCGCGCCGAACTCGCTCGTGACAATGGAGCGACCGTCGGAAGAGAAGCGCGGAGGCCCGCCGCAGCGGTCGTAGACGAGCACGGGATCAGCGGGCGCGTCGAGCCGATGCAGCGAGAGCCCGCGGGCGTCGCACACAACGACGCTCCGACCGTCGGGCGACGGGCTCACGAGGGGCGCGTCGGGCGACGGGAGCGTCGGCTCGTCTCCGACGGCAAGCGTGTGCTCGGTGCGTGCGATTCCGTCGGGGAGCGCGATCGTGGTGACGTGGGTACGATCGCGGATCGCCAGCGCGACGGCGCCGAGCTCCGCGAGCGCGACCGCACGGGTGCCCGCGGGGAGTGGAACGTCGACGAGGCGCGCGCCCTCCCAGCGGGCGAGCGTGGGGTGGTCTGCGTCGCCGCCGCGAACGAGGGCCGTGCCGTCGTGTGCGTAGGCGATGGCGCCGGCTCCCGGAGCGAGTCGCACGCGTCGCAGCGTGCGCATCGAGGCGACGTCGAGCTCGACGAGGTCGCGCGATCGCGTGCGCAGCCAGAGGGCCGTGCGCGCGCCCGGTCCGAGCGCCACGCGGTCGGCCTGCGCGTCGACGAGCGCGGTCTCCGAGCGCGCCTGCGGTTGGCCGTCGGGGGTCGTTCGCGCGAGGGCGTCGCGCGCGAAGAGGAGCATGGCGCCGTCGTCGAAGACCGCGGCGACCGGGCGTCGGGGCGTCGCGTGATAGCGCCCGTTATCGTCGAAGACCTGGTCGCACGCGAGCAGTCGCGAGGCCGACGGAGACACCGCCAGCGGGCGGAGATATCCCTGACAGGGACGCGCGAACAAGAGCCCGAAAGGCGGCGCCGGAGGGAGCGCCGGAGGGGGCGCAGCGGTCGCTACGGGTGCGGGTTCAGGCCGGGTCGCAGGTGGGGCGAGCACGGTCGACGGGGGCGGGAGGTGCGCAGGTGGTGCGGAGCGGGTCGCGTGACAGGCGCAGAGCGCGAGGGATAGAGCGAGCGTCCGCATGGCGGGGGCGCGACGCTATCATGCGACGCTGAATCGCCACGACGCGGCCCCCCATCGGCGGTGAGATATTTGGCGAAACACCTTGAAGGAAGTCACTTCGCACCGCTGCGGGTTGAAAGCCCACGGCAGTCGGGCAGGGCCGAAGATTCCGCCTGAAGTCCGCAGCGGACTGACGATCGGGAGCCCGCTGCGGGCTTCGGTTGGGAATTCACGCACCTCTGGCTGCCGCGGGTTTTCAACCCGCGGGAGCGAATGACGTGAGGGCATAGACCTCCGCCAGACTGGCAGCGATCGATTCAATCCGTCGCTGCGCGAAACGCCCTCCCTCACGACACCCACGCGCTGCCTCGACGCAGCCCCCGCACCTCGTCAACGACGCCCGACGCTGCCTCCGGGCAACTCCGCGCCTCGTCGACGGCGCCCGACGCTCCCTCGGGGCTACTCCACCGCCTCGTCGACGGCGCCCGACGCTCCCTCGGGGCAACTCCGCCCCTCGTCGACGACCTCCCGCGCTGCCTTGGGGCAACTCCGCCCCTCGTCGACGACCTCCCG
>CANMAT010000695.1 GCA_947494865.1 Deltaproteobacteria bacterium | reverse complement strand
CACCACCGCGTCGCGCGTCTGCACGCGCACCGCGAGGCCCACGGAGCCGTCGGCGTTGGCCGTGCGCTCCACGCTCACGCCCGGCCACGCGGGGGCGCCGGCGCCGCGGAGCCACGCGCGGACGTACCCCTCGAGCCGCGCGCCCGTGGCGGCCTCGAGGGCGCCGCGCACGTCGTCGACGGTGAGCGCGCGCTCGCGCCCGAGGAGGCTCCGCAGCGCCGTGATCACCTGCGCCCGCGAGAACATCACCTCGAGCTGTCGAAACAGAATCATCGGTCCCGGCCCGTAGGCGCCGCCGTAGAACGACACGAGCGCGATGTCCTCGTCGGGCACGGGCCAGTGGTCGGCCGTGCCCGCAGACTGGCGCCACGACGCGAGCGAGGCGCTGGCGTCGTCCGCGAGGCCCGCGGTCTCGTCTTCGAAGACGTACGCGAGGTACTCGGCCATGGCCTCCTTCCACACGAAGTCTTTTACGGTGGCCACCGTGGTCTGGTCGCCGGCCCACTGGTGCGCGATCTCGTGGCGCACGGTGTGATCGAGGCGGCGCCCCGCGACGAGCGTCTCCGCGATCGAGATGGTGCCCGGGTGTTCGAAGCCCGCCCAGTACGTGGGCGCCACCGCGATGCGCAGCTCGTCGCCGTAGGGGTACGCGCCGAAGCGATCGATCATGGAGCCCAGAAAGGCCAGCAGCCGCGGTCGGTCGATCGTCTCGGTCACGCGCGAGTTGGCGGTGTCGTAGAGGGTGACGCGCACGCCGTGGGTCTGGCCGAGGGCGACGCGGCGCCACCCGCCGCTCATGGCCATGACGCCGAACGCGCTGTACGTAGGCCCGCCGCGGTGGTCGAACACGCACACCGTCTCGATGGCGCCGGGGGTGATGGCGCCCGGGCAGAGCACCTCGGTGCCCTCGGGGTGCGTCACGGCGAAGCGGTACGTGGCGAAGGCCGACGGCGTCGCGTCGCAGGCCCCGTGGCGCGCGCACTCGCCCACCCACGAGAGCAGGTACGTGAAGCGCCCGCCGCCCGCGCTCGCGCGCGACGAGAAGCCCACCTGCGTAGGGCGCATCGTGGCGAGGGGCTCGGTCGACGCGAGCGAGAGGGTGAGCGTGCGCCCGGCGGCCCAGCCGCGCCCCGCGCCGTCGCACGCGAGCAGCGTCGCGTTGGCGACGGTGACGGCGCGCGCGGCTTCGCCGTCGAAGCGCACGTCGTCGGCGGCCTCGTGGCGAAAGCCGATGGCGAGGCAGTCGCCGGCCTGGTCGACGCGCAGCGTGAGGCGCGCGGTGACCCGCCGCGTCGTGAGGTCGATGGCGTAGTCGTAGCGGGTGACCGTGACGCGCGCCGGGCCCTTGACCGGCGGCGCGTCGAGGGGGTCGAGGGGCGCGTCGCGCGCGGCGTCGAGGGGCGCGTCGAGGGCCGCGTCGGCGGGGGCGGCCGGCGGGTCGCTGCACGCGGCGAGGGCGACGGGGGCGAGCGCGAGGAGCGGCGTCAGTCGTCGGGGCATTGGAGGGCGCGGATTGTTGCGACCTCGCGGCGCCTACGTCAACGCGCCACGGCGTCGGCCGCGCGGCGCCGCCCGAGGTTCTTCTGGCGGTGAATGAAGCGCTCGAGCGAGAGGCCCTGGCGCGCTTCGAAGTGCCGCTCGGTCACGCGCGCCTCGAGAATGCGGTCGAAGCGAAACGAGCGAAGATCGCTGCGGGCGCGGCAGTAGGCCAGCATCGTCCAGTGGCCGTCGACGTGTGTGAGGGTGAGGGGCTCGACCTCGCGGGCGGTGACCGCTGCCCCGTCGGGGTTGCCGTACTCGATGGCGAGCACGCGGCGCTCGGTGACGGCGCGGGTGAGCATCGCGCGCAGCGCGTGGTCGGTGACGTGCCGCGCGGGCACCTGATTGGCCGGCGCGTCGTCGAGCGACGCGAGGATGCGCGTGGCCGCCGCAGCCACCGAGGCCCCCGCCTCGACGGTGAGCAGCCGCGCGCCGAGGCGCACCGTCGCGAGCCAGCGCGCCGACGCGTCGCCGGGCCGCGGTGTGGCGCCGTCGTTGGCGGCGTCGAGCGCGCGCACCAGGGCGCGCAGCCGACGGCAGCACGCGCGGGCGGTGCGGGCCGAGACCCCGAGCTCGGTCGCGAGCATCACGACCTCGTCGGCGTGGCCGTCGTCGTGCGAGCACACGGTCTGAAGCAGCGAAGGGATCGAGGTTGCCATGTGCTCGACCATGCCACACAAGCCCGCGGCGCGAGCGGGGCGTGTGACATAATCTGTCACAGGTCGAGAAAGGCCACCGGCGCGTCGCCGGAGGGCGTTGCCGCGGCCTCTTCGGCGGGCGCTTGGGGCGCGGCCTTGCGCGGCCGCCCACGCTTCGCGGGGGGCTTCTCGGGCGCGGCCTCGACGGCCTCTTCGGCGGGCGCGTGCGGCGCCTCGGGGACCCGTTCGGGGGGCACCGGGGGCGTGGCGAAGGCGAAGCACGCCTGGGCCTCGCGGAGGGCCTTGCGGCGCGCCGCGCGCGAGAGCACCGGGCGGTGCCCGCACTGGGCGCAGGGGGCCTCGCGCTCGACGGGATGTGATGCAGCGTGGGCGACGCGGTTGGGCGTCTCGAGGTCGCCGCGGCCCGACGAGACCTCGGCGGCCACGAGGCGGCGTAGCGCTCGCTCTTGCGCGTAGCGCTCTTGCACGGCGGCCTGCAGCTTGCGCACGACGGCCATGAGGGCGGGCGGCGCGTCGGCGAGGTGAGCCACCTCGTCGTGGGGACACTCGCCGCCCTCGGGCGGAGAGGCGCCGCACGCGAGGCACACCGAGGCGGGGCCCTCGGGGCGCGCGACGACGGCCGGCGCCGACGGCTCGGCCATGAAGTAGGGGCGCGTCTTGGGAGACTTCTTCGCGCGCCCGGCGCCTTCGCGATGCGCTTCAGGAAGCGTGTCGACGGCGCTGTCGGGGAACACGTCGACGCCCGCGAGCGAGGGCGCGTCGCTCGCGTAGTCGCCCGACGCGGGAACGTCGAACGCGAGGTCTTGCGGGATGTCGTCGTAGTGGGGCGAGGCGGATCGCGACGGCGTCAACGGGCGCATGCGTCGGACCCTACACCCGCGCCGTGACCTGCGCATCTGTTCTGTAGTGTAGACAGAACCCGTCGAGGGCTGCGATTACAGCGCGCGGAGGGCGCGCGCGCTCTCTTCGGGCGTGGTGAGCACGCACTGCATCTCGGCCGAGAGTTCGAAGCCCGCGTCGCCGCCGCGGCGGGGGAGGATCTCGAGGCTCCACAGCGCCCACGGCGCGCCCCAGTTGCGCAGCGCGGGGGCGCGCAGCACGAGGTTGTAGTCGGCGCCCTCGGTCGCGGCGAGCACGCGGCGCAGCGTTCGCCCGACGAGGGGGGCGAGCT
>CANMAT010000694.1 GCA_947494865.1 Deltaproteobacteria bacterium | reverse complement strand
GACGACGCGCTCACGGTGCCCGCGGCGCCGCGGGCACCGTGAGCGCGTCGTCGGAGACGGCCGCAGTCGCCTCGGGCGCTACCTTGCGCGCGTCGGTGCGCACGCGCTAGAGGCCGCGCGCGGTGACGCCCGCGATGGCCGCCGCGCGGGCCTCGGTGGGCTTCGCGGCGTCGGCGCCCTCGCGGCGCTTGCTGCTCGTGACATCGAACTCGATCGCCGCGTCGGCATCTTCGACGGTGAGCGCTCTGTTGCTCGGACGACGCCCCGGGGCAGGGGGCTCCGGGGTCGCGCGAGCGAGCGCCAGCGAGGGGGGCTCGGCGGGCTCGGCGGGCGCCATCGGAGGCATGAACATCGGACGCGGGCCGGCGAGCGACGGGGCCCTGCGGCGGCGCGGGGGCTGCGACTCGGCCTCGTCGTCACGCTTCACCGGGCTCGTCGGGATGGCGCCGCGGGGCCGCGGCGTCACGGAGCGCGCGAAGGCCACCTCGCCGGCCGTCACGGTGCTGCGCAGGCGCGGCGGGGTGCTCTTGCGCCCGCTGGCGATCACCGGCGCGTTCATCGTCGAGGCGCGCGCGCGTCGGGCCGGAACGCCGTTGGCGCGAACGGGGGTTACGCTGCGCGCGGGCGCGGGCAGGTCCTCGTCGAGGCGCGCGGGGCTCGCCGGCTCGCGGGCTTCGAAGCTCGAAGGCTTCAGCGCGGGGAGCTCGGCGGGGGACTCTTCGGGGAGCTCCTGCAGCGCGAGGAGGGCCGCGGCCACCTCGGGGTCGTCGTCGTCGACCTTGCGCGTGTCGTTCGCGGGCGGAATCGACGGGATCTTCTCGGGCGGCCGCGAGTCGAACGCGCGCACCGCCGACGGAGAGATGGGCTCCTCGGGGCGGCGCAGGCCGTAGGCGGTCGCGCGGGGCGTGCGAGTGCCCGGGCGCGTGGCGGCGGGGGCTTCGGTGGGCTTCGGCGCCGTGCGCACGGCGTCGCGCTCGCGCTGAATCTTCTCCGACGCGACCGCGGCCATGAAGGCCCCCACCTGGCGGTGCGACGCGATGATGTGGCGAAACTCGCCCTCGAGCGCGTCGGCGAAGGCCGCGGCGGTGGGAAAGCGCTCGCTGGGGTTGTGCGCGAGGGCCTTGCGCACGATGGCGTCGAGGCTCTCGGGCACCGACGGGAGAATGTCCTTGAGCTTGCGGTACGGGGCGCGCGCGTTGCGAACTGCCTGCTCGTAGCTCTCGCGACCGGGGAAGAGCCTGCGCAGCGCGACGGCCTCCCACAGGGTGACGCCCATGGCGAACACGTCGGCGCGGCGGTCGACGGGCTTGCCCTCGAACTGCTCGGGGGCCATGAAGGGCGCCTTGCCCTTGAGCATCCCGGTGCGGGTGGTGGCGATGCGCTGCTCGGCGCGCGCGATGCCGAAGTCGGTGAGGCGCGCGGCGCCGTCGACGCCCACGAGGATGTTCTGCGGTGAGACGTCGCGGTGCACCACCTTGAGGTCGACGTTGTCGGGGGTCTTCAGCTCGTGCGCCGCGTCCAGGCCTGCGAGGGCGTCGAGCACGATGCGCAGCACGACGCCGAGGGGAATGGCCCGCCCGAGGCGCGCGGCGGTTCCTTCGACGGCGGCGAGGGTGTCACCCTCGACGTAGTCCATCACCATGAAGAGGTGCTCGCCGTCGGTGCCCAGATCGACGATCGAGACCACGTTGGGGTGGCGGACGTTGGCCGCGACGCGCGCCTCGTCGAGAAACATCTCGACGAACTGTCCGTCGGCGCCCAAAAACTGGTGCATCAGCTTGATGGCCACCAGGCGCTGAAAGCCTCCCGTGCTCACCGAGCGGGCCAGGTAGACCGTGGCCATCCCTCCCTGACCGAGGCGCATGAGAAAATCGAACTTGCCGACGCGCCGCGGTTCCCGGGGGAACAGCGCCGGTGCAGCCGACATCGGGGCGGAATCCGCGCTCATTGTGGGCCTCCTTGCATCACTGCGAGAGCGCCTGCGGGGCGCCGCGGTCGATCCGCACGAACATCGAGACGTGACAGCGGTGAAGTACGCATCTCTTGGGCTCTGTTCACCCCTACGGCGGACGTCGCCCCCAACCTGAGCCCCGACCGTAAGAAACTCTCCGGCGCCGTGCCGGTGGCCTTTGCGCGCCACCGCCCTCACGACGTACACAAGCGCCGCTCGCGCACACCACCCTCTCCTCGAGCTCTCCCATGAATACACTCGAATTTCAGGCTTTCTCGGCCTCCGACCGCGACGCCTACCGCCGCCTCGCGCGGGGCTGGGCGGCCAGCGTCACGGTGGTCACGGTGCTCCGCCGCCCCGAAACCGTCGCGCCCGGAGCTCCCCTCCAAGACGGGTTCACCGCCACGGGCTTCCTCACGGTCTCCATCGATCCCCCCATCGTGCTCGTATCGGCAACCAACGCGTCGAGCGCCTTCGAGATGCTCCGCGACGCCGCCGCCTTCGCGGTCAACCTCCTCGCCGCCTCGCAACAGCACGTGGCCGACCGCTTCGCCCAGCCGCAGGAGCGCCGCGCCGAGGCCTTCACCGAACTCGCGAGCCACCGCGACGCCAACGGCGTCACGCTCATCCCCGGCTCGCTGGGCGCCTTCTCCGCCACCCCGCGGCAGCTCGTGCCCGCCGGCGACCACACGCTCTGCCTCGGCGACGTGACCGCCCTGCACCTCGGCGCCATCAACGAACCGCTGGTGTACGTCAACCGTGGTTACGGTCGCGTAACCTACGAGCGCTAGCGCCTTCGTTCAGCGCAGGGGGCCCTCGCCCATCCCCGCGCCGCCGCAGAGGGCGATCACGCACTCCTCGAGCACGCGTTCGTCGCCGCGCTTGGCGCCCTTGAGCGCCGCGTCGGTGGCCGCCAGAATGCGAATCGCCCGCTGCAGGTGCGCCGACGACCAGCGCTTCGAGAGCGCCGCCATCTTGTCGGCCGCGAAGGGCGGCATGCGAAGCACCGACGCGAGCGCGCCGGGCATCTTGCCCTCGCCGTGCGCGCGGGCCTTCGCGAGCATGTGAATCTGCCGCGCGATGAGCCCCAGCGTCGGGAGGGCGTGCTGCCGCTGCGCCGTGAGCTGCGCGAGAATGCTCAGACACGCGCCCAGGTTGCGCTGCCCCACCGCGTCGGCGAGGCCCCACGCGGGGAGCTCGCGCACCGGCGTAACCACCTCATCGACGGCGCGCGTCGTCACGGGCGCGCCCGCGGTGTAGAGCTGCAAGCGTTCGAGGGCGTCGCTGAGCATCGAGAGGTCGGGGCCGCTGGCCATCGCGAGCGACTCCGACGCGCCCGCCTCGAGGGTGACGCCGCGAGCCTTGGCCTCGCGCTCGATCCAGGGCACGAGTTCGTCTTCGCTCGGGGGCTTCGCGAGCACGAGGTAG
>CANMAT010000693.1 GCA_947494865.1 Deltaproteobacteria bacterium | reverse complement strand
CGAGGCCCACCGCGCGGAGGCGCCTCGCCGTGTGCTGGCTGAGCACCACCACGCGGTCGGCGAAGAGCATCGGGGCGACGCGCTCGAGGGCGTCGGGCGCGCTCGCGATGGTGTGCACCGTGGGCACCCTGCGCAGCGCCGCTGCGATGCGACCCGCGCGCAGCGTGAGGGGGTTGGGCGCGAAGAAGAAGTGCCACACGTCGGCCCGGGGCCCGAACATGAGCCGCGCGAACACCCGCGCGTTGGCGGCGCGCGACGGCGCGTAGGCGCCCGCGGCGAGGTACACGGGCTCGCTGATGGCGCCGTCGAAGGTAGCGCCCTGCGGGACCATCACCCGCGCCCGCGTCCGCGTGAGGCCGCGCGCGAGGTCCCGCACGAGGTTCTTGTTGCTGTCGGTCCAGGGCGGGGCGATGGGCTTCGAGATGAGGAGCGCCTCCCTCATGGCGTGCGCGTGCGCAGGCTGTCGATCGCGTGCACGGGCGCGTTGTCTCCCTTCATGAGATGGGCGATGGCGCCGTACACGAGGCGCTGGCTGTCGACCATGCCCTTGCCCGCGAAGGCCGTAGACGTAACGACGAGGGTGTAGTGCCCGCCGCCGCCGGTGGCCTCGACCTGCGCGTCGGGGAGGGCCGTGAGGATCGACGCGCGGAGCGCCGCGCACATGTCGCCCGCGGGGGCGTCGTGGTGATGATGGCTCATAGGGCGCGGGACTATACCGAAACCCTCGGCCCCCGCGTGAGATCAGTACCGCGGCACGTCGGGGTCGACGGTGACGGACCACCCGTCGATGCCGCCCTGGAGGTTGTACACCTCGCGAAACCCGTGGCCGACGAAGTGCTCCGCCGCCGCGAGGCTGCGCACGCCGTGGTGGCACTGAAACACCAGCGCGGCGCCGCGATCCATCGCGAGGAGCTCGTGCTCGAGGGCCGCGTCGAGGAGGCGCGAGCCCTCGATGACGGCGAGGTCGCGCTCGGTGGTGGTGCGCACGTCGACGAGCGTGAGGGGTTTACCCTCTTTGAGCATGGCCTCGAGCTGCAGCGGCGAGAGCTGCTTCACCTTCGCGGGCTCGTTGGGGTTCGAGAGCGTGAAGCCTCCGCCCTGCGCGCCGACCACGTAGTCGATGGTGGTGCCGTCGGCGCGGTACGCGCTGCCCGGGTCGAGGTACATGCGCAGCCCGTCGGCCACGGTGACCACCACGTCGAGGGGGGTCGCGTCGCCGAAGGAGAGGTCGTAGCGGAAGCCCGACGACACCTCGAGGCGCAGCACGAGCCCGTCGGCGTCGGCGGCGGCCTCGCGAAACACCGCCGCGGCCTTCGCGGTGACGTGCAGCGCGGGGGCCTTCACGGTCGCTTCGGCGACGCCGAGCGCGGCCTGCAGCTCGCCGCGCGCGTGGAGCTCCTTCACGATGTCGGCGCCGCCGACGAAGGCGCCGCGCGCGTAGAGCTGCGGAAAGGTGGGCCACTCGGAGAAGTCTTTGAGCCCGTCGCGCACGGCCGGGTCGGCCAGCACGTCGACGGTGTGATAGGCCGGGAGCATCGCATCGAGGATGCCCACCACGGTCGCCGAGAAGCCGCACTGCGGCGAGAGGCGCGTGCCCTTCATGAACAGCACGACGTGGTGCGCGTCGACGATCGAACGAAGATGCGCGCGGAGCGCTTCGGAGAGTGCCATAGGGCCCGGGGTTGTGGCCTCAACACGCGCGTACGTCAATCGTCGTTCCGAGCGCGCGGCGCCTCGTGCATGATCCCTCCCCCGCCATGGCAGCACACCTCTCGATTCCTACGGTTGACCTCCACGACATCACCGACGGCGACCCCGCGCAGCGACGCGCCGCGGCCGAGGCGCTCCGCGCCGGCTTCGGCGAGTACGGCCTCGTGTACGTGCGCTCGCACGGCATCGACGCGAAGCTCCTCGACGCCTACTACGACGGCTTCTTGCGGGTCACCGCGAAGCCCGAGGCCGACAAGCGCAAGCTCGCGCGGCCCGCGCAGTGGTACCAGCGCGGGTGGACGCCCCCCAACACCGAGCAGGCCGTCGCGGGCGGCGGCCAGCCCGATTTCAAAGAGTGCTACTTCGCCGCGCCGATGCCCGCCGACGCCGACTGCGCGCTCACGCACCCCGAGATCTACGCCGACAACGTGTGGCCCGACGGCGACGACGCCTTCCGCGACAACTACCTCGCGATGGGCCGCGCGCTCCACGCGGTGGGCGCGACGCTCCTCCGCGCCTGCGCCACGGCCCTCGGCATGGGGCCCGCGGCCTTCACCGCGCAGATCGAGGGCGCGCCGCACGTCACCCGCGCGCTGCGCTACCTCCCCCTCGACGCCGCCCAGGCCGAGCGCGGCATTCTGTGGGGCGAGGAGCACACGGATTTCAACCTCCTCACCCTCCTCCCGGGCGGGCGCTTCCTCGACCCGTCGGGCGTGCGCTGCCCGCCCCCCGACCCCGGCAGCGGGCTCTACCTCCGCACGCGCGGCACCGCCGAGCACCCCGAAGGCCACATGGTGCACGGCCGCCCGCCCGAGGGGTGCATCGTGGCCCAGGTGGGCCAGCAGCTCGAGATCCTCACGGGCGGCACCTTCCTCGCGACGCCGCACGTGGTCACCGCGCCCAAGACGCCGGGGTACTCGCGCCTCTCGTGCGCCCACTTCGTGCACCTTCACCCGTACCGCATGCTGTTTCCGATGGAGGCGTTTCGCACGCCGGAGACGGTGCGCGCGTACTCGCCGCCGGTGCTCGCGGGCACCTACGACCTCAAGACCCTGGTCGACATTCACCTCGCCCCCGCGAGCGCGCTCGACCTCCTCGGGTACCGCCACTACGACCGCCTCACGGAGCAGCGCGCGGTTCATCGCGACGCGTAGTTGTCGCGCGTTGACGCTGCGAGGGCGCGCGCGTAGCGTGCCGCGAACGTATGCCTTCCGACGATCGCAAGCCTGGCGCCGACCCCACCGACCGCGACAAAGACACCATTCTCGAGCGCCTCGTGAAGCGCGGCATCGAGTCGGGCATCGGCGCGTTCTCGCGCAGCGAAGACACGGTGCGACACCTCATCGACGGGATGAAGCTCCCGAAGGAGGCCGCCAACGTCGTGCTCGATCAGATCGACGAGACCAAGAAGGGCCTCTACACCGTCGTCGCGAAGGAGATCCGTGACTTTCTTCAGACCACCAACTTCGCCGGTGACGTGAAGAAGATTCTCACGGGCCTCGCCTTCGAGGTGAAAATGGAGGTGCGCTTCAAGCCCACGGAGCACGAGGGCGAGGCGACGGGCCTCAAGCCCGACGTGCAGGCGCAGGCCAACCTCCGGAGCACGCGCAAGCGCACGCGCACAATGCCCGCCGCCGAGCAAGAGCTCCCGAAGGATCCCACGAAGGACGACTG
>CANMAT010000692.1 GCA_947494865.1 Deltaproteobacteria bacterium | reverse complement strand
CGCTCTTCCGATCTAGCACGTCGTTGTAGAACATGTCGGCGGCGGTGCCGTCGTGCGCGTTGCGGAGGCGCATGTACTGGGTGGCCGAGCACAGGTCGCTGTTGAGGCCGGGGCAGGTGGTGGCCGCGGTGTTCCAGTCGGTGCCGGGCGACGAGTTGTCGGTGAACGTCACGCACACGCCCTCGATGCGCGTGCCCGCGACGCAACGGCTCTCGCTGTTGGATGCGCTGCCGCCGGGGCTCGCGCCGGGACCGACCCAGCGGCCCATCGCGTCGATGACCGTGACCCCGCCCACCGACACCGTGCGCGGGGTGATGTCGCCCGTCACGTTGCCCGCTACGAGCGCGTAGGGCACGCTCGCCACGACCTCGCGCGGCGTCATCTCGGGGTCGGCGCCGACGGCCACCGCGAGGTACCTCGGCGAGCCGTTGAACACCGTGGCCGCGAAGGGCGTGGTGGCCCCGAGCTGCACCGAGAAGAAGCCCTCGTCGAGGGTGACCATGTTGGTCTCAGACCACAGGAGCATGCCCCCCGTGGGCGCGTCGTAGATGCGATAGGTGATCGTCTGGCGACCGCCGAGGGGAGCGCCCGCGACGTCGAAGAGCCGGCCCTGGTGAACGAGCGTCTGCGGCACCCCCTGCGCGCCCGCCGCGGCAGGCGCGAGGGAGGCCGCGGCGGAGACGAGAGCGATCGCGAGAGCCTTGCGAAGCGAGAGCATGATCCGAGTCCTCCATCGCGCGAGCGCGCATGAACCTTCGTACTTCGTTACCGTGACCCGCCCGTCGCCCCAACGAGGCCGCCGCGGAGGCGGAAGCCCGCCGAGCGCATCACCGTCTGGTGAATCGACGACTGCCCCAGCGTCGACACCATGCGATAGCTCGGCGACCGCATGACCTCGCCGCTGCTCACCAGCCCGGTGCCGCGGCGGCCGCGCACGCCCGCGTCGACGGGGCCTACGTCGGTGGCCACGTCGACCGGGGGCATGACGTCGGGCGTGACCACGTCGGGCGTGACCACGTCGGGCGTGACCACGTCAGGTGTGACCACGTCGGGCGCGTCGAGGGGCGGGGTCACGTCGGCGTCGACGCCGGCGTCGGGCGCGACCACGTCGGGCTGCGCCGCGTCGGCCGGTGAGGGCTCGTCGGGTGTGGGCGTCGCGTCGGAGGCATCGACGGGCGCGTCGGGGCCCTTGTCGGCCGCCGCGTCGACGGGCGCGTCGACGGCAGCGTCGAGGTCGACCACCCCGCCGCCCTCGCCGTCGCCGCAGCCGAGCGCGAGGGCTGCGCAGGCCGCGAGCGCGGCGATCATCGGTCGCAACTGGATGCGCTGCATGCTTGAAAACCCTCTCACAAGAAGCGCCGAGCCTAGACGTACAGGGGAAAGCGCGTCAACGATCACCGCCTCGCGGCGGGCCGTTATGATGACGGCGGAAGCGGTGCGAGGGCGGGGCGCGAGGCCCTACAGCCAGCGGCGCATGAAGTCGGCGAAGAGCGTGAGCGCCACGACGGCGCCCACGATCGAGAGCGCGGCCACGGCGCCCGCGGCGATGAAGTACGCGCGCTGGAGCGTGAACATCTGCGCGAGGCCCGCCATCGCCGCCATGAGGTTGCGAATGTCGCTGCCCTTGGTGGCCACGATGCGCGCGACGGGCTCTGACGCGCGCCGCAGCCACACGCCCGTGACAGAGAACATCGCGCCCGTGAGGGCCATCGGGAGCGACGAGACCAGCGCCGGCGCGCCGCCCATGTACACGTGCGCCACGGCGATGAAGAAGAGCGCCGCCCCCATGATGCCCTGCGCCGTGCCCACGAAGCGCATCGCGCCCGCGAGCGCGGCGAACACCTTGTTCTCGGCCTCGCCGAACTCGTACTCGTGCGCGGGGGCCGCGGGCTTCGCGCCGCCGAAGATGGGCGCGTTGGTGACCTCGTCTGCTGCCATGCGCGCGACCTTACCACCGTCGCGCAGCGCCGCGTCACCTCAACGCTGCAGCTCCGCCGCGGCGAAGAGCCACGGGGCCAACGCGGGGGCCGGTGCGGCGGCCACCACCTCGCGGGCCTGCGAGAAGCGGGCGAGCGTGAGCGAGAGCAGCGACGCGAGCGCCGCGCGGGTCGGCGCGCCGAGGTCGGTCGGCGGGGCGCGGAGAAGCGCCTGGAGGCTGAGCGCCGTCCATGGCTCCCACGAGGCGACGCCCGCGGGGCACCCGCGGTCGGCCGGGCAGCGCGCGATGAGCGTGCGCGCGAACGTCGTGGTGGCCGCGGCGAAGGCTGCGTCGGGCGCGGGGTCGTGGGCGCGGGCCTGCGAGAGCGTCCACCAGGCGAGGGCGTCGAGGCCCGTGGGAAACGCGCTCGCGCTCACCTGTCGGGTGAGCCACCCGGTGGCGCGGCCCCTCGCGGCGGCGTTGTCGGTGGCCGGGTCGGCGCGCTTTGCCTCGACGAGGGCCCACGCGGCGAGCACCGACGCTGCGTCGGACGCGCGCGCCGCGCCGGGGGCCATGTCGTCGGCGAAGGACCCGTCCGAGCGCTGCGCGGCCACGAGCGCGTCGCGGGCGATGCGAACGCGGGCGCGGGCAGTCTCGGCGCGGCTCTCTTGCGCCATGAGCGAGTACGCGATGGCCGCCCACGCGGTCGCCGTGGCGGTGGCCTGACGCTGCGCGGGCGCCGCCGACGACGGGGACCAGCCGCGCGCGAGACGGGCGCCGTCGAGGGCGCGCAGCACCTGAAGCTGGCGCTCGGGCGCTACCACGGCGCCGGTGACGTGGCCGCGCAAGAGCGCGACGAAGGCCACGCCCGTGTCGAGGCCCGTGGTGGGCGCGTTGCCCGACGCACCAAAGCCGCCGTCGGGGTTCTGGCGCGTGAGGAGCGCCGGCGACCAGCGCGCGGCGCAGGCCCGCAGGGCGGCGCGCTCTGCGGGCGCGAGGCCCTGCGCGACGGGCTCCGCGGCGGGGGGGGCGGGCTCCGAGGCCGCGAGGCGGCGGTGCAGGAGCACGTAGCCCGCAGCGAGGGTGAGCCCGAGCGACAGCGCGCCCGCGATGGCGATGGTGGTCATCGAGACGCCCTGCGCGGGCTTCACGGTGACGACAGGGAGCATGGCCGTGAGCGCGTGCGCGTCGGGGCGCCGACGGGCCATCACGCTCGAGGCAGACTCGCTCTCGTCGGCGGCCTCGGAGATGCGCTGCGCGAGGAGGTTGTCGACCAGGGGCGCGGGCGACGGCCGCGCGGGCGTGCCCTTGCGACCCGCCGGGGGCGTCGAGGCGAGCGGCGCGGCGCTCGTGGAGGCCGCGGGCGGAGACGATCCGAGCGCGGGCTGCGCGGCGGCGACGGGCGCGGGCTGCGGAGGGGTGGCGGCCTTCGGGGGCCGCGGAGGCATGGTGTGGGGCGCGTGCTCG
>CANMAT010000691.1 GCA_947494865.1 Deltaproteobacteria bacterium | reverse complement strand
CGCCGCTCACCGTCGCGGGCGTCGCGATCACGGCGACTCCGCTCGACGGGTTCACCTGCCGCGACGCGTTGCTGCCCCAGCAGACCACCGCGCGCCCGATCGTGATCGCGCAGGTGTGATCGGCGCCCGCGAAGAGCGCCAAGGCCGTCAATCCGTCGACGCGCGCAGGGCCCTCGCTCACCGACAAGGTGCCCCGCCCGAGCTGCCCCAGGCCGTTGGCGCCCCAGCACCACACAGCGCCCCCTGTCGGCGAGCGCGCACGCGTGGGCGCGGCCCGCGACGACCTTGCTCACGAAGCCGATCGCCCCGCGGTCGGCGAGGGGCGTGGGCTCCACGTCGGCGCCCGGCGTTGCGCCGCACTGACCGACGTCGTTCTGGCCCCAGCACACCACCGCGCCGTCGCCTCCGCTCGACACGCAGGTGAAGTCTCCGCCGACGGCGCCGCTGTTCACGATCGCGACGCCGGGAACGGTCGCGGGCCCCGCCGTGCTCACGCCGAGCTGGCGGTGATCGTTGCGCCCCCAGCACGCGATCGACCCGCCCGACGTCCACGCGCAGGCGTGCGAGCTCCCGACCGCGACGTGCGACGCGCGCGGGATGGGCAGCGAGACGCGCGTGGGCCGATCGCGCAGCGCCACCGTCGCGTCGCCGACGCGCCCGTCGTTGTTGCGCCCCCAGCACCACACCGCGCCGCCGTTGACCGCGCACGTGTGCATCTCTCCCGCCCCTATGCTGTCGAAGCGCGCGCACGTGCCCCGGCGGCAGATCTCGCCGGCGCGGCACGCGAGCCCGCAGCCGCCGCAGTGTTCGGCGTTGGCCACCGTATCGCGGCACACGCCGTCGCAGCACGCAGATCCCCCCGAACACATGCCTCCGCAGGCCATCGTCGCATCCATGGCGACGGACGCATCGCTCGCATCGCTCGCATCGCTCGCATCGCTCACGTCGCTCACGTCGCTCACGTCGCTCACGTCGCTCACGTCGCTCACGTCGCTCGCATCGCTCACGTCGCTCACGTCGCTCGCATCGCTCACGTCGCTCACGTCGGTCGCGTCGCTCACGTCGCTCACGTCGCTCACGTCGGTCGCGTCGCTCACGTCGCTCGCATCGCTCACATCGCGGGGCACGACGTCGAAGGTCACGTCGAGCGCGCCGCCGTCGGACGAGCCCGGCGGCGGGAGCGGTGTGTAGGGCCCCGTGGGCGGGTTCTCGACGGGCTCGCACGAGCGCCGACCGCAGGTGCTCTCCGGCGGGCACACGGCGCCGATGCAGAGCGACGAGAGCCACACCTCGACGAGCTGCTTGCTCTCGGGCACGAAGGTGACCACGAAGCGTCGGCGAATGCGCTCGATCGTGTCGGGGTCGCCGCCGGTGCCGGGCACGCGCGCGTTGGCCAGCACCACGATGCCCACGCGCGTCGCGCCGCCCACCTCGGCGGGCGTCACCACGATGTCGCCGGGCACCACGTTCTGCGGCGTGCGCGCGCCCCCCTCGACGAAGCTGCGGCAGAAGAACTCGTCGTCGCCGCAGTCGTTGGCGGCGACGTTGGGGCACGGGCCGCGGCACACGCGCACCAGCACGCTGTCGAGGCGGTAGGCCCCCGCGGGGCACTCGGGCGTGTTTCGGTACGGCGCCTGGTCGCACCACGCGGGCACCAGGTTCTCGGCCAGCACGCGGAACACCAGCGCCGTCGGCGGCTTCGCGCACGCGAGCGTCGCCACGAACGCGAGGAGGCACAGGCGCGCGACGGCCCGGAGGGAGCGCTCAGCGACGATAGCGGTCGAGGGGAATCTCATGGCGCTCGATCCAGCGGTACACCTGTCGCGGGTGGCTACCAAGGCACTCCGCCGTGCGCACGATGTTGCCCCCGGTGGCCTCGAGGGCGCCTACGATTTCGTCGCGCGTGGGCGCGGTCTTTCGCGGCGCGGCGCGCGGCGCGTCGGGCGAGGCGGGGGCCGCGGGCACAGCGGTCACGTCGAGGGGCGGCAGGTGGCGGGCGTCGATGGGCCCGTCGCCCGCGAGCGTGGCGGCCGCGCGGAGCACCGTGCGAAGCTGCCGGAGGTTGCCGCCGAGCGGGCTGAGGTACAGCGCGCGCCCCGCGGCCGGGGTGATCGACGCGCGCGCCACGCCCGCGGCCCGCAGGAGCCACGCGCCGAGCGTGCCGAGGTCTTCGCGACGCCGACGCAGCGGCGGAACCCGCGCCACGTAGCCCGCGAGGCTGCGCACGAGGTCGGCCCGCAGGGGCGCTCCCGTCGCGAAGAGCGCCTCGCTCGTGGTGGCGATCCACCGTACGTCGCGACCGTCGTCGAGGGCGCGCAGCAGGGTCGTCTGCGCCGACGGGCCGAGCCTCCCCACCTCGTCGAGGATCACCGTGCCCCCGTCGAGGCTGTCGGCGAAGGCCCCGTCGGCGACGCCGTCGCACGCCACGACGCGCAGCGCGCCGCGGCCGCTCCATGCGTGGAGGGCGCGCGCGAGGGTCTCCTTGCCGACGCCCGCCTCACCCTCCACGAGCACGGGCTCGCGCGACGTCGCGAGCACCCGCAGGTCGCGCGCGATGCCCGCCAGCTCGGGGTTGCACGTGCGCGTGGGCCCGGCAGCGACAGCACCGGGCGCGGTGAGCGCCTCGGCCTCGGCCGCGTCGACCACGCGGTACGTCACCAGGGTGCGCCCCACCTCGATCACGTCGCCGTCGGCGAGCACGTGGTACCGCGTGACCCGCTCGCCGTTGACGTGCGTGCCGTTGCGGCTGCCCTCGTCGTAGAGCACGTCGGAGGTGCCCACGCGGTCGATGTAACAGTGCGCCGTCGACGCCCACCGATCGGGCACCACGAGGCGCGCGGGCCCGTCGACGCGCGCGGGGCCCTCGTCGGGCGAGCGCCCGATGCGCAGCGGTAGGGAAGCCAGTTCGTAGGCGAACGCGGCCGCGCAGTCGGCCAGGAGGTCGTCGTAGCGGAGCGTCACCGTGAGCAGGCGCACCCTGCGGACGCCGTCCCCATCGCTCTCTTTGAAGGTGATCACCACGGTCTGTCTATCTTATCGGCGAGCGTGTACCCACGAAACACGACAGCGCGCCGTCGTGCGATCTGTACGCACCGCGCGCCCAGAGGTGCCTCTCGAAGCGCACCAACGCCCTACTTTGACAGTCGATTGACGCGCCGACGGGGTGTCCGACGCGGTGTCTCGGCGGGCGTCTGAGACAGCTGCGACGGGCGCCCGGCCCCGTCGACGCCCCCCTCGCGCGCAGGTCATTGCGTGGCACCTCCCCCGGCGCCCCTCCCGCGCGCAGCGCGTTGCGCCGGGTGACCCCGGAGGGGGGTACGGCGTCGCAGCGCATTGCGCGTACCCCCCCCACCGAGGGGGGTCTTCATGGGCTCGTCGGCGCTTCTCGCGGGGGG
>CANMAT010000690.1 GCA_947494865.1 Deltaproteobacteria bacterium | reverse complement strand
GGCACGGGAGCGTCTGCACCGGGTCGGCCTGCGCCGCCGAGGGCGCCAGGAGCGCCGTGACGAGTGCCAGAATGGGACTCCAGCCGAACCCAACGTGTCGTGTTCTGAGCGTCATGCTCAGGTAATCGGTGGATTTCGTTTCATGATGAGTCACTCGCGCACATTTCTCGCGAGGTCTGCATCACGTGGGACAGTGACTCGTATTGAGACATCGGCGACCGAACGCGGCGGCATCCGGTGCGCTCGCACGCTTCTGGCGCTCGCGCTTCGCGCGCTGGTATCACCCGCGGCGATGGCCACCATGCGCGCGAAGACCACCGTTTCTGCCCCGCGCGCTTCTGCGCGTATCGCGGCCGTTCCCGAGCGCGCGCACGTGATCGACGTGCCCTTCGCGATGCGCGCCGCGGCCACCGGCCACGGCGCCCGCTGGGACGCCGACCATGGCGTGTTCGTGGTGCGCGCGCCCGCGCTCCCGCCCGCGCTCGAGGCGTTTCGCGCGGCGCCCTACTCGTGGGAGCGCCACGTGGAGCGACTGCTCAACGACGACCCCGCCCCGAAGCCCTCGCGCCCCGCCGCTGCGATCACCCCGCGGCCCCATCAGCGCGAGGCCGTGCGCGCCATCACCGCGGCCGCCGCGGCGAAGCGCGCGGGCTTTCTGCTCGCCGACGACGTGGGCCTCGGCAAGACCATCTCGGCCTGGGAGTCGGTGCGCGCGATGCCCGGCACCGAGTCCGTGCTCATCGTGTGCCCGCTCGCGGTGGTGGCCCACTGGCGCCGCACCATCGAGGCCCTGGGCGACGGCGCGCTCGACGTGGTGATCATCAACTACGACCGCGTGGGCAAGCTCTTCGAAGTGACACCCGCGGCGCGCAAGAAGGTGCGCTCGAAGAAGGGCCTCGCCCGCGCCGGGAGCGCCCCCGAGTACGACGCGGTGATCTGGGACGAGAGCCACCGCTGCAAGAACCCCACGGCCGCGCGGTCGAAGCTCGCGGCGAAGATCAACGCGCGCGCGGGCTTCGTGCTCTGGCTCTCGGCCACGGCGGGGCAGAACCCGCTCGAGCTCTCGTACCTCGCGCCGCTCCTCGCGAGCCTCACGGGCAGCCGCGCGGGCGAGCTCAAGGACTTCGAAGCGTGGTGCGCCGACCAGGGGCTCGGCGTGACCCGCGGCACCTTCGGCCGCTGGGACTGGCGCGGTGATCCCAAAGACTGCGAGAAGGTGCGCGCGCTGCTCTTCGACGGGAAGATCCCCGCGGGCATGCGTCGGCGACCCGAAGACATCGCCGGGTGGCCCGAGATCAACCGCATTCTCACCCCCATCGGCCTCGACGCATCGGCCCGTGAGCGCTACCAGCAAGCGTGGACGGAGTTTCGCGCCGCGATGGACCTCGCGCCGGGCGGAGCGAACCCGCGCTCGGCCCTCGCGGCGGCGCTTCGGCTGCGCCAGAAGGCCTCGCTCATTCGCGTGGCGGGCACCGCCGACCTCGTGCGCGAGCTGCTCGAGAACGGCCACCAGGTCGCGGTCTCGGTGGGCTTCCACGAGACGCTCGACGCGGTGCGCGCCGACCTCGCGGCCGACAAGATCGCGTGCGCCGCGCTCCACGGATCGATGCCCGCGGGCGAGCGCGAGGCCGAGCGCCTGCGCTTCCAGCGCGGGGCCGTGCGCGTGATCCTCTTCACCATGGAGGAGGGCATCTCGCTGCACCAGGGCGAGCACAACGACGCGCCGCGCTCCGAGGTGATCCACGACCTGCGCTGGTCGGCCATTCAGATGGCGCAGATCGAGGGGCGCTGCCACCGCGACGGCCGCTTCGCGCAGGTGTACTGGACCTACGCCGACGAGACCATCGAGGAGCGCATCGCGGCCATCGTGTGCCGACGCATTCAATCGATGAAGGCCATGGTGGGCGACGACGTGGAGACCCTGCGCGAGATCGAGCGCCTCCTCGCCGACGCGCGCGGTTAGAACAGCGTCGACTCGACCGCGCTGCGGAGCTGCGCCTTGAGCGTGGTGACGCGCGCGTGCTCGCGCACCGCGTTGAGCCACGCGTCGCGCCACGCGAGGTTGGCGATGCGCTCGGCGCGGCCCGTCATGCGGGCGTGGGCGTAGGCCACCACGTCGCGGGCGTCGTCGTCGCGCCCCGCGAGCGACAGCGCGTCGACGTGCGTGAGCAGCACGAAGGCCTCCTCGACGCAGGCCGCGCCGCCGGCGTCGAGCAGCGACACCGCGAGCGCCGCCGTGGGAAACGCCGCGTCGAGGTTGCGCTCCATCAGGTACGCCTCGGCCAGGCACCCCAGCGCCCACGGCAAATCGGACGGAACCCCCGCGAGCAGGTGCGCGGCCTGCTCGCCGTCGAGCACCGCGCCCGCGTGGTCGCCGCGCGCCGTGAGCACGCGGCACCGAACGCCCCGCGCGCGCCCCAGGAGCCGCCGCGCGCCCTGCGCCGCGCAGCTCTCGATGGCCCGGTCGCACGCGACGTGCGCGGCGTCGAGCATGCCCTCGGTGAGCGCCGCCGCGGCGAGGTACAGCTCGGCCACCGCGCTCACGTGGTGCAGGCCCAGCCGCGACGCCGCCGCGCGGGCCTCGCGCAGGGGGCCCAGCGAGCGCTGGTGCATCCCGAGAATCTGCCGCCCGCGCCCCACGGCCACGCGCAGCTCGCACATCTCGCGGAGGTTGCCCGACTCTTCGAAGCGCAGCGCGGCCTCTTCGAGCAGCGCGAGGTGCGCCCCCGGCGCGCCCTCGACGAGCGTGAGGGCCGCGCGGGCGCGGAGCACGTCGCCGCGCACGTCGGCGCTCTCGAGCGACTGGGCGTCGTCGAGGGAGTTCACCAGGGCGCGCCCGAGGTAGATGAGCCCCACGTCGAACGCGGCGGTTCCTGCGGCGGCGCGGGCCGACACGTGAGCCGCGCGCGAGACCTTTCCGCTCTCGCCGCGCAGCGCCTCGCACAGGGCCGCGAGGGCGTCGCGGTCGCCGAGGCGCGCGCACCCGATGGCCGTCTCGCGCAGCGCGAGGAGCCACTCGGCGTCGTCGCGAGACACCACGCGGGCCGCTTCGGTGCCGCAGCGCACCGCGTAGGCGTTCTCGCCGCGCCAGCGGTGGGCCTCGGCCTGCAGGCGCAGGAGGCTCCCGAGGGCGGGGCCCGTCGCGCCGCACGCGACGCCGCGCTCGGCGCGCGCGAGCACGCCGCCCAGCTCGTTGGCCGCGAGGGCGTTGCGGGCCGCGTCGAGGTACCAGAGCGCGGCGCGGGCGGGCGCGTTGCCGCGCTCGTGGTGCTCGCCCAGCACCGTGGCGTCGGTCTCGCCGGCGCGCTCGAGCCACGCGGCCGCGAGGCGGTGGCCGAGGGCGCGGTCGTGGTCGGTGAGCATCCCGTAGGCCGCGTCGCGGAGCTGCGGGCTCTGAAAAACG
>CANMAT010000689.1 GCA_947494865.1 Deltaproteobacteria bacterium | reverse complement strand
TCGGGGTGCGCCGCGTCGTCGGGTGCGTACCCCCCCGCGTCGATGGCGATGCAGGCGAGCGGCCCGCCGCCGGCGCCCTCGATGGAGGCGACGGCGAGCGTGAGCTCCGTGAGCTCCGTGGAAGAGGGCGCCTCGACGGGTGAGAGCGAGCGCGTCGACGTGGCCGAGCAGCCCGCGCCGCGAGCACAAGCGCCCGCGCCGCAAGCGCCCGGTCGCGCGGCGCCGACGCGCAACCTCCCGGGCGTGACGCAGGCCACCGGCCCCGCGGGCAACACGGGGCAGCCGGGGCAGCCCGCGCAGCCCGCGGCCGCGACGCCCGCCACGCCCGCGGCGATGCTCATCTACACCGCCGAGATCGAGCTGCAGACGGCGCGCGAGGCGGTGACCCCGACGATTGACCGCGTGATCGAGGCTGCCACCGCGATGGGGGGCTACCTCTTGCGCCGCACCGACACGAGCGTGCAGGTGCGCGTCCCGTCGGCGCGCTTTCGCGAGAGCCTGCGCACCGTCGAAGAGTTCGGCGAGGTGCTGCACCGCTCGGTGGCCGCGCAAGACGTCTCCGAGGAGTACCGCGACCTCGAGGTGCGCCTGCAGAACCTCCGCGCGGTGCGCCGCCGCCTCGAGGAGTTTCTCGCGCGCGCGGGCTCCATGGCCGACGCGCTGCAGGTGGAGCGCGAGCTCGAGCGCGTGACGCGCGAGATCGACACGATCGAAGGTCGCCTGCGCTTCCTCGGGGCGCGTGTGGCCTTCTCGCTGGTGACGGTGAACGTGCGCGCGCGGCCCGAGGGGGTGATGGTGGCGGGGCCGCCCATTCCGCCGCGGAGGGCCATCGACCTGCCCGTGGAGTGGTTTCGTCGCGTCGGCCTCGAGCGCCTGCTCGACACGCGCGAGTGATGCTCACCCCCAACGCCAATCGACGAGGACGAACCATGAACCGCCATGTGCTTCCGATGATCCTGATGATGGCCCTGGGCGCGAGCGCCGGAGGGTGCGCGAGCTTTCACATGAACACCCCGCCGGGCTTCGCCGAGCTCGGCGACAACGACGACTTCGCGTACCGCGCCACCAACGCCGAGGGCGTGGTGGTGGCCGTGCGCTCGGAGCGCAACCCGCTCCGTGGCAACCTCGAGTTCTGGTCCGGCACCGTGAGCGAGCGCCTGCGCGCGCAGGGCTACACCGCCGACGGCGCTCCGCGCCCGGTGCAGAACGCCAGCGGCCTCGCGGGCACGCAGCTCCGCTTCGCGCGCGAGAGCAACGGCCGCACGCTGCGCTACTGGGTCACCGTGTTCGTGCGCGAGGGCGGCGGGCGCGTGTACCTCGTCGAGGCCGGCGGCGACCGCGAGGTGTTCGACCGCGCCACGCCCGCCGTCGAGCGCGCCATCGCGGGCTTCTCCACGTAGAACGCCTCCACCGCCGAACCCCTCACGCGCCAATCATCGTCGCTCGCCGAGCTTCGCGCGGCCGAGCGCCCAGGGCAGGAGCCGCGCGATGTTGCGCGCGTCGTCGATGCCCCGGTGGTGCGTGCCCACGAGCGGGAGCCCCACGCGCTGCAGCGCCTCGGCCATGCCGTAGCGCTTCGTCTCACCGAGCGCCGCCGAGAAGGCCCGCTTCACGTTCGTGTGGCGCCCCCCGAAGGGCAGCGTCACGCCGTGATGGCGCGCGTCCTGCTCGAACTGGTTGCGGTCATAGTCACCCCACGAGGCGAAGAGCGCGTCGCGGCCGTCGATGAAGCGCCGCAGCCCATCGATGGCGTCGGCGAAGCCGGGCGCCCCATCGACCTGCGGCTGCGTGATCGACGTGAGCCCGATGCAGAAGGGCGTGAGCGCCTTGTGGCGCACGGGCTTCACGAAGGCTTGAAACTCACCGACGGCTTCGAGCGAGGCGCTCTCGACGAGCACCGCGCCGATCTCGATGATCTCCATCTCGTGCTTGGGTACGGTGCCGCGATCGTCGCAGGTGGCCTCGAGGTCGATGACGAGGAAGTAGGCAGGGTCGGTGTTCATGGTCGTGTGTCCGTTTCTCGCCGTGCATACTGCCGTCGTGAGCGGGAGCGCGCACGGACACGAAGCCGGACACCCGCCGGGGTTTCGCTGGGACGACTACGTCGCGTGGCTCATCGCGTCGCACGGCTCCCTCGCCGCCGTGGCCGACAAGCTCGCGTCGCGCCGCGCGTGGGTCGACGACAGCGCCTCCATCGAGCGCGCCCTGCGGCGGCTCCGGGCGCGCGCGCACCTCGACGGGGGCACTTGGGGCGTCCGCTGCCTCGCGGCCTTCGGCCTCCCCGGCGCGCTCAGCGATCGCGTGCGATGGCTCGGCGCGTACCACTCGCGCTTCACCGACCTCCCGGTTCCCCTGTGCGAAGACCTCCTGCGCGTGTGGGATCGCCCGCCGGTGAGCGAGGCCCCCGACGCGCAGGCGTGGCTCGCGCTCGCCCACGCGAGCTGCGCGCTGCGCTCGGCGCGCCCGGCCGACGCCGCGGGGCACCTCCTCCGCGCGCGCGCCGTGGTGGCGCGATGCCCCCCGGCGGCGCGGGTCGAACTCTTGCTCACCGAGGCCTTCGTCGCGAGCCGCGAGGCCCGCGACCGCGTCGACGCGCTGCTCGCCGAAGCCGGCGCGGCGCTCGACGCGGTCGAAGAGGCCGACGACCGCGCGTGCCTGCGCGCCCGCTGGATCGATCAAGAGGCGTGGCAGTGGAACAAGGGCCGCCGCGGCCCCGCCGACCCGGGCGCGGCCGAGGCGCTGTACCGCTCGCTCGCCGACGAGGGCGCTCCACCCTTCGCGCGGTGCCGTCGCGCGAGCGGCCTCGCGTACTGCGCCTGGCGCCTCGGACGCGGCGACGAGGCGATCGCCCACGCGCGCGCGGCGATCGACCACGCGGGCGACGGCGGGCACCTCCGACTCCGCGCGATGTCGCTCCAGATGCTCGCCCGCGTCGGTCACGGCGCCGAGGCGACGAAGGCGTCGGAGCGCGCGCGCGCCATCGCGGCGCAGCTCGACGACGAAGCCCTGAGGCTCCGCTTCGAAGGGTCTCCGAAGGCGCGGTGAATGGCCCGCGCGGCCCGCCCCATGCTTGGGGGCCGCCTCGCCCGCGGAGCCTCCGATGCCATCGCATCGCGCGGCAGAACCCCGACGACGAACCGACCCTCCCGCTCGCCCGCGGCCCTTTACCCCCCGACAGCACCCGATGGAGAACCGAATGCATCGCCAACTCTCGCTCGCCCTCATCACCCTGCTCGCCGCCTGCAGCGACGAGGTCGCCAGCCCCAGTGGACCGACCGCGGCGCAGGCGTGCGACGCCTTCGCCCGCGCCGACTGCGCGCGGCGTGACGCCTGCTCCAACGGCTTCGCGGTCCGCCGGGCCTACGGCGACCTCGCGACGTGTGAGCAGCGCGTGCGCGACGCGTGTGTGACCTCC
>CANMAT010000688.1 GCA_947494865.1 Deltaproteobacteria bacterium | reverse complement strand
GTCTACAAGTCGATCCGCTGGAGCGGCGACGGCGCGCGCGGCGCGATGCTCGGGGCCGCGGCGACCTACCTCTCGATCTGGTTCGTCAGCCCCGACGGCACGCGCGCTCCGGCGCCCATCGCCTACGGGCGCGTGATGAACACCGAGTGCGACGACCTCGGCTGGGTGCGCGACGGCTTCGGCGACCCCGCGCTCGCGGTGGTCTGCGGCACCAACACGGGCGAGATTCTGAGCGTGACGAACCTCACCGCGACGACTCCACGGTTCACGAGCGTGGCCTCGGCGGGCTCCGTGGGCAACACGTCGCGCATCGCGGTGCGACCGCAGGGTGACCTCGCGCTCGCGATCGGCAACTCGGGCGGGCGCCTCTACCGTTACCGCGATTTCCTGTGGAGCACGGGCTTCTCCACCCCGTCGGTGACGGGCGCGTACGGCGTGGCGTTCTCGACCGACGGCGCGCGCGCGCTGGCCTTCGGCGGCTTCGGCCGCGCGTACGAGTACCGCTTCGACCTCTATAGCTCCCCCGACCTCACCGCGGCGACGATCGACCTCGCGGCCGCCCCCTTCACCCAGCCGTCGAACGCGAGCCTCAACGACGTCGCCTGGCGCCCCGGCTGCGACGAGGGCCTCGCCGTCGGCGGCCGCAACACCCTGGCCGGCCCCAGCGCCTTCGTGGCCTACTTTCGCGTCACCAACGGCCGCCGCTGCCCATAGACCGCGCTGGCGCTACCGATAGCCGCGCGCGAGGAGCCGCTTCGCCGCCGACTCGTAGTAGCCGCTCGCCTGCGCGGGCACGTCCCACCCCATGGTGTCGGCCAGTCGATCGTAGATGGCGAACAGATACGCCACGTGCATCGCCTCGGTGAGCGCCTCGCGCGTGACGCCGGCGGCGAGCGCCGCGCGCGCGTCGTCGGGGGTGAGCGCCTCGTGCGCGAGGGTCATCTTCTTCAGAAAGCCGAGCGTCGCGCGGAGGCGCGCGTCGACGGGGGCCGACTCGTAGTCGTCGAGCACCTGCTGCGTGAGCGCGTCACCGAGGCTGGCCACCGCGACCGCGGCGTGCGAG
The DNA here is from genome assembly GCA_947494865.1 of Deltaproteobacteria bacterium. GTDB lineage: Bacteria > Myxococcota_A > Polyangia > Polyangiales > CAISKJ01. Next base: position 2,363 of record CANMAT010000688.1, on the reverse strand, counting down.
CGCGTTCAAAACCGGCACTTGTTGAGGTTGGACACGAAGGCGGCGAAGAGCTCGCGCTCGCCCACCGACCACGCCGACGGCCCGCGCATCACGGCGTGCGTGTGCGCCGTATGCGGGGCGCCGAAGAACTTCTTGCGATACCGCAGGGTGCGCACCACGTCGGGGGCGCGAAACCCCGACACGATGCGAATCACGCCGTAGAGCAGCGCGCTCGCGAAGCCGTCACCCCGCTCGACGTTGGCGAGCCTCACGCCTGCTCCAGGGCGCGCAGCCCCGCGCGCAGTCGCGCGTCGGCGGCGCCGAGCACCGTCGCCACCACCGCCTCGAAGAGCTGGTCTTCGGTGTAGCGGTCGCGGAGCGCGTCGAGGTCGTCGTCGGTGACCTCGTAGGCGCGGTCGCGCACCTTGCCGACGAGGGCGCGCAGCGCGTCGGGCGCCTCTCCGCGGGCGAGCGCCTCGCGCACCGACGACGGCAACGCGCCGACGGCGCCGAGCGCGGCGTCGAGGGTGGCGCGCCGCAGGGCCTCGAGGTCACTACGCATCGAGGGGGAGGGTCCCAACGTCTCGTGGCGCGCTTCAACGCGCGCGCTACAACGAGAGGGAGCGCGGGGTGCGGGAATCAGCTGCGGAGCAGCGAGAGTGCGAGCTGCGGGGCCTGGTTGGCCTGCGCGAGCACCGCGGCGCCCGCCTGCGAGATCACCTGCGTGCGCGAGAGCTCGGCGCTCTCGGCGGCGATGTCGGCGTCTTGGAGGCGGCTGAGGGCCGCGGTGAGGTTCTGGTGCTGCGACTGGAGGTTGATGATCGAGAAGTCGAAGCGGTTGATCGCCGAACCCCAGTTTTCGCGGAGCGTGCTCAGGGTCTGAATAGCGGTATCGATGAGCGGGATCGTCACGAGCGACGCGGCGTTGTCGCTCACCGAGGCGGTCGCGACGCCGAGCGACGCGGCCGACGCGCCGCCGAACGAGATCGCGATCTGGTCGGAGGCCGTGGTGTTGATGCCGATCTGGAACGACACCGCCGACGACGTGCCGTTGAGCAGGAAGCGGCCGTTGAAGGTGGTGACGTCGGCGATGCGCGTCACCTCGGCGAGCGCCTGCGAGAACTCGGTCTGGATGTTCGCCGAGTCGAGCGAGTTGAGCGCGCCGTTGGCGCCGGCCACCGCGAGCTCGCGCATGCGCGTGAGCACGTTGTGCATCTCGTCGGCGGCGCCGTCGGCGGTCTGCGCCATCGAGATGCCGTCGCTCGCGTTGCGCTCGGCGATCACGATGGAGCGCGCCTGCGCGATGATGCCCTTGCTGATGCCGAGGCCCGCGGCGTCGTCGGCGGCGCCGTTGATGCGGAAGCCACTGGAGAGGCGCGTGAAGCTCCGCGTGAGGGAATGCTGCGTCTTCGCGACACCGTTTTGCACGATCGCAGACGCGACATTGGTTTGAATGAACAAGGCCATGGCTTGGACTCCTCGAAGTGACCGACCCCGCCGGAGAGGTCGAGGCGCTGGGGCGATCCATGAGCCCCGGAGCTGATGTGTGAAAATCGTCTGAGATCATTCCCGGTTCAAGAAAAAATTGAAGTCATACCGCTTTACCCCTACGAGCGATCTTCCGGGTGCCGATGGGATTGCGAGCACGACGGGGATGGAGGGCGCGAAGCTGCAGAGCCCGCGCGCGGAGCTCCGCGCACGTTCGCGCGGGCGCTGGCGTCGACGCGCCTACGGAGACGGTCGTCCGCCGCCCGCGTCGGGGTACACGGTGATCGGCTCCAGCTCGTCGCCCGGCGTCACCGGCGCGGCCTCGCGCACGGCGCCGTCGCCTCGCCGTGCGATGCGGGCTGCGGCCTCGCGCGCGCTCCGCTCCGAGAGTGCGTGGCTCACGGGGGCGCGGCGCGGAGGGCTCACCGCGGGCTCCGGGGCCGCGGCGTCGCGCGAGGGTTCGCGGTCGGTCGCTGCATCGGCCGCGGAGTTCGCCGGCGCGGGAGGGGCCTCGGACGCGTCGCGGGGCGCGGCCACGGCGCGCGGCGCGGGCGCGGGACGGCGCGCGAGGGCGGCGCCCACGCCCGCGGCGACGAGGCTCGCGAGCGCGGCGAGGCCGACCGTGCGAAGCGAGCGCGCGGGCGCGGCGCTGGCGAGCAGCGCGCGTCGAAACGCGGCGGCGTCGGCGTAGCGCAGGGCGCGGTCGCGCCGCAGGGCGCGGTGCACGGCGTCGGCGAGGGCGCGCGGCACGGCGGGCGCGAAGGACTCGATGCGAGGCGCGTCCTGCGTGATGATCTGCACGATGCGAACGCCGTAGGTCGCGCCGTCGAAGGGGCACCGGCCGCAGAGCATCTCGTACATCACCACGCCGACGGACCACACGTCGGTGCGTCCGT
>CANMAT010000687.1 GCA_947494865.1 Deltaproteobacteria bacterium | reverse complement strand
GAGCAGGGCGCTCAGCACATGTTCGAACATCAGAAGCCCTCGAGCGCGGGGCCGTCGTGCACCACGAGGCCGTCGACGAGCTTGATGTTCCTCCGCGCGCGCTTGGCGAGCGACGGGTCGTGCGTGACGATCACGAGGGTGACCCCGAGGTCGCGGTTGAGCTCTTCGAAGAGGTTCTGAATCTCGGACCCCACGCGCTGGTAGAGGTTGCCCGTGGGCTCGTCGCACAGGAGCAACTTGGGGTTGGTGACGATGGCGCGCGCGATGGCCACGCGCTGCCGCTCGCCGCCCGAGAGGCGGTCGGGCGTGTGGTCGTGGCGGTGGCCGAGGCCCACGCGGTCGAGGGCCGCGCGCGCGCGTCGACGGCGCTCGCCGATGCCCACGCCCGCGTACCGCAGCGGCAGCGCCACGTTGTCGACCGCGGTGGTGCGCGGCAAGAGGTTGAAGGCCTGAAACACGAAGCCGATGAAGCGGTTGCGGAGGGCCGCGAGCTCCTCGTCGTCGAGCGCGCCGACGGAGTACCCCGCGAGGTGGTAGGTGCCCTCGCTGGGCGTGTCGAGGCACCCGATCTGGTACATGAGCGTGCTCTTGCCCGAGCCCGACGGGCCGATGATGGCCACGTACTCGCCCACGTTGATGGTGAACGTGATGCCCTTGAGCACCGACACCTCCTCGTCGCCCATCACGAAGCGACGCTCGAGGCCGCGCACCTCCATCAGGGCAGCGCCCGGCGCGAGCTCCTCGGCGGCGCTCATCGCGCGGCGCCCTGCGCCTCGGCGGCGACCCCGTCGACGAGACCCTGCGTGTTGAGGGACGTGATCACCCGCTCGCCCGCGCGGAGCCCGCGCGTCACCTCGACGGCCTCCCAGCTCGACACGCCCGTGGCGACCGCGCGGCGCCGCGCGAAGCCCCCGTCGAGCACGTACACCGCCCGGTCGGTGCCGCGCCCCATCACGGCGCCCGGCGTCACCGCCAGCACGCCCTCGCGCGTGGCCACCACCACGTCGACGTCGGCGCTCATGCCCACGCGAAAGCGCGGGTCGCGCGCGATCGCGAGGCGCATCGCCACGGCGCGGTTGCCTCGGAGGTCTTGCGTCACCGACGGCGCGATCTCGGTCACCCGGCCCACGAAGCGCTCGCCCTGAAACGCGTCGAAGGTCACCTCGGCGGCCATGCCCGCCTGCACGCGCCCGAGGTCGGCCTCGTCGAGGTCGGCGTCGACGCGCAGCTCGGCATCGTCGGCCAGCACCACGAGCGGCGCGCCCGGCGCGGTGACCTCGCCCTCCTCGACGTGCGTCGAGAGCACCACGCCCGCGAAGGGCGCGCGCACCACCGCGTGCGACAGCGACGTGCGCGCGACGGCCACGCCCGCGACGCTCTGCGCCCGCATCGCCTGCGCCGCCCCGACGGCGCGCGCGGCCACCTCGGCCTGCCCCGTGAGGGCGTCGGCCTCGGCCTGCGGGCTCGCGCCCCGCGACGAGAGGTCGGCGATGCGCCGCGCGGTGCGCTCGGCGAGGCGCGCGCTCGCCTCGGCCTGCGCCGTCTGCGCCGCGGCGAGCCCCACGGCGCTCTCGGCGGCGCGCACGCGGTCGCGGAGGTCTTGCGCGTCGTAGGCGATGAGCACGTCGCCCGCGGCCACGCGCTCGCCGCGGCGACGCCCGAGGCGCACCACGCGGCCCGCCACCTCGGCGCGCAGCGTGGCCTCGCGGCGGGCCGACACGCGCCCCGCGGCCACCGTCGACACGAGGTCGCGCACGTTGCCGAGCGCCACCGTCTGCACGCGTACGCGGATGCGCTGCTTGGGCCGCGAGCGCTGGTAGAGCACCCCGCCCCCCGCGAGGGCCGCGAGCGCTACGAGCCACAGCAACCACCCCCAGCTCCGCCGACGCAACGCCTTTGCCACAGCGGCCGCGAGCATGGGGGTCACGCCGCGCCGATGGCAAGCCGAGAACGCCGCGCTCGGCACGCGAACTGCTGTACGAAACGCCCGATGCCGACGACGCTCCGCCAGATTTGCGCCGCAACGCTCCTCGTGACGCTCGCCGTGCCGGGCGCGGCCTGGGCGCAGGCTTCGCCGTGGGGTCTCCCCCCTGCGCCGCCCGCTCACGGTGTGCCCGTGCTTCACGCGCGCCGCGTGATCGCGCGGCCCGCGCTCGACGCCGACGCGCCGACCACGCCGTCGCGCGAGGTGTCGCCCGTCTCGGGCGGCCGCGTGCTCACGCAGCTCTCCGTCGGCTCGCTCGCCGCGCTCGGCGGCGGCTTCATCGGCGCGCTCGGGGGCATCCCCTTCGCGTTGGGGGGCTCCGAAGAGGGATTCTTCGGGACGATGTACCTCGGCGCCGCGCTCGCGACCGCGGGCACCGTCACGGCCATCGGGCGCGGCTTCGACGGCGACGGAGAGTTCAGCGCGACGCTCCTGGGCGCGAGCGTCGGAGCCTTCGCGGGGTGGGGGCTCCAGTTCTGGGCCTTCGCGAAGTCCGACGACCCCTCGTTCGTGGCCCCGATGGTCCTCACGGGCCTGCTCACGGTCACCGGTAGCATCTTCGGGTACGCGCTCTCGGCGTCGAGCGCCGACGACGTCGCCGGGGCCCAACGCGCGCGCGACCGCGCGCACCTCGCGCCGACGTTTCAGCCTCTCCGCGAAGGCGCCCTGCTGGGCGTATCCGGGTCTTTCTAGTCCCGCCGAGGACAAGACGCCTTTGAGCGCGCGTGGTAGATCGCGCGCGACATGGGCGACCCGCTCTCCGAGGATCTCCAGGCGCTTCGCATCGACCGCGACGCGCCCCCGCCGTCGCACGCCGCGGGCGCCGCGGGGCGCGCCTTCGTCTGGGTGGCCGTGCTCGCCGCGCTCGGCGCCGCGGGCGCGTGGGCCCTGCCGCACGCGCAGGCGCGGATCTTCAAGACGTCGGTGCGCACCGCCGAGGTGGCCTCGGTGTCACCCACGCAGGCCACCACGAGCGTGAGTGCCACGGGCTACGTGGTGGCGCTCACGGTGTCGCGCGTGCAGCCCCGCGTGCCCGGCCGCGTGGCGCGCGTGACGGTGCGCGAGGGCGACACGGTGCGCGCGGGCCAGGTGCTCATGGAGCTCGACGCGCTCGAGAGCCGCGGCGCCATCGCGGCGTCGAACGCGCGCGCCCTCGCGGCGCAGGCGCGGGTCGCGGTGGCGCGGGCCAACCTCGCCGAGAGCGCCGTGCAGCTCGAGCGACAGCGGCGCCTCGTGGCGAGCGGCTCGGCCCCGCGCTCGGCGGTCGAAGACCTCGAGGCGCGCATGATCCCACTGCGGGCGTCCATCGAGGCGGCGGCGGCCGAGGCGCGGGCCGCGCAGGCCGAGGTCGCGAGCTTGCGCATCAACCTCGGGCAGCTCACGGTGACGGCCCCCTTCGACGGCATGGTGCTCAACCGCCCGCCGGTGCCGGGCGATCTCGT
>CANMAT010000686.1 GCA_947494865.1 Deltaproteobacteria bacterium | reverse complement strand
GGCGCTTCTCTGCCGCCTCGACGGCGGCCATCGCGCGGTCGCGCTTCGCCGGGAGCTGCTGGGCGCGGTTGCGCTTCTTCTTCTGCTCCTCCCACGAGAGGGCGGCGGGGGCGCCGGGGGCCGCGGGCTCGTTCGCCGATCGCTCGCGTTTGGCGCGCAGCACCACCGACTCGGCGTCGAGGTGGTCGTCGCCGCAGCGCGCGAGATACTCCTCGTAGGTGCCGGGGAAATCTCTCGGCCCCTCGGGGGTGATCTCGAGGATGCGCGTGGCCACATCGGAGACGAAGCGCCGGTCGTGCGACACGAAGAGCAGCGTGCCCTCGTAGGTCTTGAGGGCCTTCACGAGGGCGTCGATGGCCTCGAGGTCGAGGTGGTTGGTGGGCTCGTCGAGCACGAGCACGTTGGGGTGCTCGGCCATGATGCGCCCAAAAACGAGCCGCGCGGCCTCGCCGCCGGAGAGCGAGCTCACGCGCTTGTAGGCGTCTTCGCCCGAGAAGAGCACGCGCCCGAGCGTGCCTCGCACGACCGAGATGGCCGCGTCGGGGATCACGTCTTGAATCACCTCGATGGCGCGCGCCTCGGGGTCGAGGAGCACCTCGCGGTGATCCTGCGCGAAGTAGCCCACGCGCACCTCATGGCCCCAGCGCACGGTGCCCGCATCGGGCTGCGTGGCGTCGACGGCGATGCGCAACAGGGTCGATTTGCCGAGCCCGTTGGGCCCGATCACGCCGAGGCGCTCGCCGCGGCGCACCACGAGCGACACGTCGCGCAGCACGGATTTCTCTCCGTACGACTTGTTCACGTGCTGAATCTCGAGCACATCGCGGCCCGACGGGCGCGCGGGCACGAAGGAGAAGAGCGGCTCGCGGCGCGAGGTCTCGGCGAGCTCGTCGACCTCGATCTTCTCGATCTGCTTGAGAATGCTCTGCGCCTGCGCGGCCTTGCTGGCCTTGAACCGAAAGCGATCTACGTAGGCCTGCTTGTGGGCGATGGTCGCCTCGGTGCGGGCGATCTCGGCCTCTTTGCGGGCGCGGATGGAGGCCTTCTCGGCGGCGAAGGTGGTGTAGTTGCCCGAGAAGATGGTGAGCGTGCCGTAGTCCACATCGATCACGTGGGTGGCCACGTTGTCGAGGAAGCGCTGGTCGTGCGAGATGACCACGGCGCACCCGCGATACCCCGCGAGAAACTTCTCGAGCCATCGGATGGAGAGAATGTCGAGGTGGTTGGTGGGCTCGTCGAGGAGCAGCACGTCGGCGCCGCCGAGCAGGGCCTGCGCGAGGAGCACCCGGAGCTTGAACCCGCCGGAGAGCACCGCGAGGGGCTGACGGTGCAGCGCCGCGGCGATGCCCAGGCCCGCGAGCACGTGGCTGGCGCGGGCCTCGAGGGTGTACCCGTCGTTCACGCGCACGAGCTCGTCGAGCTCGGCGGCGCGCGTGGGGTCGCCGTGGCCCTCTTCGATCTTCTTGAGCTCCGAGAGGGCCTCCCACACGGGGAGGTCGCCGCGCGCGGCCACGTCGACGATGAGCTCGTCGTCGCTGAGAAAGCGGTCTTGCCGCAGCACGCCGACGCGCGCCCGCTTGGGGATGGTGACGGTCCCCTCGGTGGCGGGCTCGTCGCCGGTGAGCACGTTGAGGAAGGTGGTCTTCCCCGAGCCGTTGGCGCCCACGAGGCCGTAGCGCGAGCCGGGGTTGAGCTTGAGCGACACGCCGCTGAAGAGCGTGCGCGCGCCGTACGACTTGCCGAGGTTGTTCGTAGAGAGCATCGCGAGCGACGGTGCCTATACACCGCCCGCGCGCCGCTTCACACCCGCAGACGTTCTCGCAGCGCCGCGAGGAGGGCGCGCTCCTCGGGGTCGCGCAGCACGAGCGCCACCATCGCCACGGGCACCAGCGCGATGAGGCCTGCCTTGGCGACCACATCGGCCAGCGTGCGGCCGGTATGAAGGGAGAACCCCGCGGCCCCGAGCGCGAGCGCGATGAGCGCACACGCGGCCATGCGCCCGTACTCGTACCGCACGGGGAGCACCGCCCGCGCGGCGCGGTGCATCGCGAAGGCGTACACGGCGAACACGAGGGGCGTGGCGATCACCGCGCCGGTGAGGCCGTAGCGCGAGACGAGGGCGACGCCGAGCGCGAGGTCGACGATGGCGAGGCCCGGCTCGACCCACGCGATGGCCCGCGCGTTGCGGCCCACGAGGAGCCCGTTGCGAAAGTACTCGGCCACCTCGCGCAGCGCGTAGGCCCACGCCACGGCGGGGATCACCACGACGGCGCCGCGAAACGTTCCGGGCGCGAAGAGCCCGACGATCTCGGGCGCGAAGGCCGAGAGGGCGGCGGCGGCCCAGGCGAAGAGGGCGACGATCCACGTGCCGGCGCGGCGGTAGTGCTCCGGGCCGCGGCCGTCGGGGGCGTCCCAGATGGCGTACATCTGCGCGGTCCAGGCGCTGCGGAGGGGGTGGCCGAGGGCCTGCGAGATCATGGCGCCGAAGCGGTAGCCGAAGGCCCACACGCCCACCTCGGCGAGGGGCACATAGGCGTTGAGCACGTACGAGCGCGAGTGCCCGATGGCGATCATCGCGATGGCGCCGGGAATCATCGGCCACCCGAAGCGCATCATGCGGCGCAGGGCGCCCGCGTCGAAGCGCAGGCCCGTACGGCGCAGGGTGAGGCCCGTCATGGCGAGGGCCACCGCGGTCGAGGCGGCGAAGTTCGAGAGCACCACGCCCAAGACGCCCAGGCGCATCCCTACGATGAAGCCCACGTTGAGCGCGAGCCCCACGACGGCGCGCGCGAGCGACCACGCGGCGACGCGCCACGGGCTCCCGGTGTTGCGCAGCACCGCGAAGGGCACCTCGACGACGGCTTGAAACGTCACCGAGAGGAACGTGAACACGAAGAGCGACGCGCGGCCCCGGTCGTGAAAGACCGCCCCCGCGAGGGCCGGCGAGGCGAGCGAGCCCGCGATGGCGATGAGCGTGCCCGCGCCGATCACCGAGAGGATCGCGGTGGAGACCACGGCGTCGCGCGCCTCGCCGTCGGGCGCGTCGTGAAAGTGGCGCAGCACCGGGTCGGTGAGGGCCGTCGAGAAGGTGGCGATCACCACGAGGTCGAGCGTGTCGACGAGCTCGAGGGCGCCCAGGTCGGCGGGGCCGAGGAGGTGCGTATAGATGGGCACCATCACGATGGAGAGGGTGCGCGCCACGAGCGAGGCGAGGGTGTACACGGCGCCGTGCGAGGCGAGGCGCGCGAGCGGCGAGGGGGGGGGCTCCGTCGGCGCGCGGTACGGCGTGTCGGCCGACGCCATGCTCAGCGGTCGCTGACGGTGAGCGACACGCCGGCGCCGACGTTGGCCCAGGTGGGCGCCGAGCCCCCCATGTCGGCCTGGTCGGCCATCTGCGCGAAGATGCCGTGGAGCGCGCCCCCGACGCGC
>CANMAT010000685.1 GCA_947494865.1 Deltaproteobacteria bacterium | reverse complement strand
GGGCAAGGGCGTGTGGTTGCGTCGATGAGCTTTTGGGACATTTCCTCGTCAGACGAATTCGATGGGTGGAAGCCGCCGGCGCGCTGCACGCGACAACGAGGTGCGACCCACACCAACGCAAAAGCACGAACGCGCGCGCGAAAGAAAGAAAGGCCACGAGTCGACTCGGCGGCAAACCAAGCGCGGAGAGCCTCGTCGGCAGGACGCGCCTGCCAGTGCTCGAGCATCGCACAGGTTGCAGGCGCGTGCGGCTCCAGCTTGCAGCTCCAGCACGAGGCCCATCCGCACGCACCGCATAATATCCCTGTCCGCTTCTGCTCCGCCGATGGCACCTGAGCTCACTCACTCACTCGCCGCAGTGCGACCGCGCATGCATCCGTCCCGCCGCCCGCTGTGAAGAGCCGCCCGCGCAGGTGAGTGCCCAGCTGTGCGCAGCGGCGGCTCCTCGGATCGGCCTCGGCCTTTTAGGCTAAAGCTCTTCGGCCGTTCGTTCGCGCGCGGCTTAGCGACGGTCAGCAGTGAGCGTGGCGGAGACCTTGTAGATCGGCGGGAGCGGCCCCTGCCCGCGGAGCATCGGCGTGTCGCCCGCCGGGGGGCAAAGGGCGCGCACGTCGATCTGCGTGCCCAGGAGCTCGTCGCGCAGCGCCCGCGCCACGCCCACCACGGCGTACTTCGAAGCCGAGTAGCCGCCCACCTCGGGGGCCGCGCGCAGCCCCGCGACGGAGGCCACGAAGAGCATCACCGAGCGCCCCGTGGCGGAGGCCTCGCGCAGGTGCGGGAGCGCCGCCTGCGCGACCTTCACCGAGCCGAGGTAGTTCACCTCGCTGAGGAGGCGGAAATCGCGCACGGGCATCGACTCGACGGAGCCGAAGCGCAGAATGCCCGCGCTGTTGACGCAGTGCGCGAGCGGGCCGAGCGCCTCGCGGGCGCCCTTGACGGCGACGGCGAAGGCCTCGTCGTCGGCGAGGTCGACGGCGGCGGTGTGCACCGTCGCGCCGGGGAGCATCGCGCGCGTCGCGTCGAGCCCGTCGGCGTCGCGGTCGAAGAGGGCGAGCGCGGCGCCCTTGCGCGCGAGGCGCACGGCGAACTCGCGGCCGAAGCCGCTCGCGGCGCCCGTGACGACCCACGCGCCCGTCGCGAGGGCTCTCATCGCTTGCGGCCCTTGGTGTCCGACAGCTTGCGCATCGCGGCGATCTGGTCGGGCGGCACGGCGCCCTGCATCTGCTTCATGAGCTCGTCGGGCGAGGTGTTCATCGCCATGTCGCGCAGGCCCGGCGGCATCGCGCCCATGAGCCCCTGGAGCTGATCGACGATGTCGGCCCGCTGCGAGAGCTTCGCCGCGACGGCCTCTTGCGCGCGCTCGAAGGCCCGCGCGTCGCCCGACATCATGGCCTGCTGCAGGCCCATGAGGGTGTCGGCGCCGAGCGAGTTCGTGATGCTCGCCATCATGGCCATGAAGTCGTCGCCGCCGGGCATTCCGCCGGGCATACCACCGGGCATTCCGGGCATGCCCGTGGGCATCACGGCCCCCTCGTCGTCGTCTTCGTCGCCCTCTTCGTCGCCCTCTTCGTCGTCGAGGGCGACCCACTCGCCGACCTCGTCGACCTCGTCGATCACCGCGTCGTAGGTGGCCGACCGCGCGGGCGCCACCGACGGGATCACGAACACCCCGCGGTCGTCGTCGTGGTCGGCGAGGGCGTCGCCGAGAAAATCCCACAGCGTCTCGAGCAGGGCCTCGGCGTCGCTCCCGAAGGTGACGGGCGTGTACACCAGGCCGCCGTCGGTGAGCAGGCGCACTTCGAACGACGCGCCCGACTCGGCCTTGAGCCGGAGCCGCGACGGGTCCGACGAGCCGTCGCCCGCGGGCGGCATCGCTTGAAACACAGAGGGCGGCAGCTTGATGAGCGCGACGGTCTCGATGGCCATGATGGACGCGTTTATCACCCCCGATGCGCCCCCCGCGCAACGTCTTTAAACCGCCGCCGACGGCCCTCGATGGCTCCGCCCCCCGCGCCCACAGGCACCCTGCGAGAGCGCTGGCACTCACGGGCGCGAAGCCGGTACCTTCCGCGGCCAACATGCAGACCCGCAGCAACGACCCCTCCGCGTGGGTGGTTCACAAGTTCGGCGGCACCAGCGTCGCCAACGCCGATCGGTACCGCAACGCCGCGCGCATCGTGGCCGACGAGCCCGGCGCGCGTAAGGCTGTGGTGGTGTCGGCGATGTCGGGCGTCACCGACGCGCTCCTCGCGCTCGTGAGCCGCGCGCGGCGCCGCGACGAGGGCTACCGCGACGCGCTCGACGCCCTGCACGCGAAGCACGTCGAGGCCGCGCGGGCGCTCCTGCCCCCCGACGCCGCTGCGCGCCTCGAGGCCGTGCTCGCGGCCGACGCGCGCGACCTCGCCGACGTGCTCCGCGCCGTGTGGCTGGGCCGCAGCGCGTCGGAGCTCACCGAGGAGCTCGTGTCGGGCTACGGCGAGGTGTGGTCGGCGCAGATGCTCCACGCGCACCTCGTCGCGCAGGGCGTCGACTGCGCGTGGATCGACGCGCGCGCGCTCCTCGTGGTGCACCCGGGCGAGCTCGGGCCGCGCATCGACTGGGCCGTGTCGGGCGAGAACATGCGCGGCTTCGTAGCCGCCAACCCCTCTACAACGTTGGTGATTACCGGCTTCGTGGCCGCCACGCCGGAGGGGGTCCCTACCACGCTCAAGCGCAACGGGAGCGACTTCTCCGCGAGCATCTTCGGCGCCCTCCTCGACGCGCGCGAGATCGTCATCTGGACCGACGTCGACGGCGTGCTCTCGGCCGATCCGCGGCGCGTGCCCGAGGCCGAGCTCGTGCCCGAGATGTCGTACGACGAGGCCTGCGAGCTGGCCTACTTCGGCGCCAAGGTGCTGCACCCGCGCACGATGGAGCCCGCCGTGGCCCGCGGGATTCCCATTCGCATTCGCAACAGCTTCAACGCCGCGCACCCGGGGAGCGTGATCCGCGCGGCCTCCGCGGTGGGGCGCCGCGAGGTGCCCGTGTCGGGCTTCTCGACCGTCGACCGCGTGGCCCTCGTCAACGTCGAGGGCACCGGCATGATCGGCGTGCCCGGCGTGGCCCAGCGCATCTTTGGCGCGCTGCGCGAGGTGGGCGTCTCCGTGATGCTCATCTCGCAGGCGAGCTCGGAGCACTCGGTGTGCTTCGCCGTGCCCGAGGCGCAGGGCAACGCCGCGCGCGAGGCCGTCGAGAAGGCCTTCGCGCGCGAGCTCGCCGCGGGGCAGCTGCACCGCGTCGAGGTCGAGACGGGGCAGAGCGTGCTGGCCGCCGTGGGCGACGCGATGGCCCACGTCCCCGGCGTGGCGGCGCGCTTCTTCACGGCGCTCGCAAAGGCGGGGGTGAGCGTGCGCGCCATCGCGCAGGGCAGCTCGGAGCGCAACCTCTCGGT
>CANMAT010000684.1 GCA_947494865.1 Deltaproteobacteria bacterium | reverse complement strand
GGCAGCGCCGAGAACAACTACTACCCGAGCTTCGCCCCCGACGACCAGTGGATCGTCTTCAACCGCAGCGCCGGCGAGTCGTACAACGTCATCGACGCGCACCTCTGGGCCACGCGCGCGTCGGGCGGCGCGCCGGTGCGCCTCGCGGCCGCCGACGAGGGCGGCGACCTCGGCAACTCGTGGCCCAAGTTCGCACCCTTTCTCCAGCGGTGGCAGGGCGACCCCATCTTGTGGGTCACCTTCTCGTCGCGGCGCGACTACGGCCTTCGATTGCAGCAGCAGTCGCGCGCTGCGGAGATGCGCACCGCGCAGCTCTGGATGGCCGCGTTTCGCCCCAACCGCGCGGGCGATCCGAGCGCCACGGCCTTCTGGCTGCCCTTTCAAGACCTCGCGTCGGGCAATCACATCGGGCAGTGGGCGCAGCAGGTTCAGCGCATGGGCTGCCGCAGCGACGCCGACTGCAACCCGCAGGAGCGCTGCCTCCCCGTCGGGCTCTCGAGCGCCACCTACGGCTGCGTCGCGCGCTAGAGCGCCGACCGGAAAACACCCGTCGTGCTGCGAAGAGATGCGAGCGCTGCGAGGCGCGACTTCGAAGCAAGGCTGTTGGCCTTGCGAGAAGTCGCAACGAAGCAGGGCGACGCAGATCTGAAGCAGAACGACGAGGTGCTTTTCCGGTCGGCGCGATAGGGCCTACCGCGAGGCCAGCACGAACACCGTCGAGAGGTCGTTGCAGAGGCGGTACCGGTCGTCGCGGGGCGCGTGCAAGAAGTCGCAGCACACCGCGCTCACCGAGGCGTCAATGAGCGACTCGAGCACCGGCGGCGTCTCGATGCCGCGCGCGTCGAGGAGCCACCCGATGCCGTCGACGAGGTAGCGGTGCCACGCGGCGTTGCAGGCGGTCGCCTCGCTCACCACGTCGAAGAGCTGGTCGAGCGTCGAGGCGAACGCGATGGCCCGGTCGCCCGGGTCGTCGGGGAGCCCGAACTGGCCGTACACCTGACCGAAGTTGCGGAGGCAGCGCGCCATCACGTCGACCTCCGCGAGCACCCACGCCGTCGCGCGGTTTACGGCCTCGCGGTGCGGCTCCACGGCGTACTCGGTGAGAAACGAGTGGCAGAAGCAGCCGCCGAACGACTCGTTGCCGATGCGCCACCCGCGGAAGCCGTACCAGGGCGCGAGCTCGCGGCCGATCACGAGGTCGATGCGGCGCTGGTACACGGCCATGTCGCGCAGCTCGCTCCTGCCCTTTCGGCGCGGCACGTTGCGCGGCATAAACTCGTCGATCCACGCGTGCACGCGGTCGTGCAGCACGGCCGCGTCGTAGCGCGGAAGCGCTGCTTCGATGTCGCGCCAGTGGATTCGGGAGCGCTCGTTCACGCTCACCCGCAACGCTCGTCGGGCATAGGGGTAACTTCGTAGACGAACGCTGCCTTCGTGGCAACGCGCGAAGGGTTAACGTTTTTTGCGCAGGTCGACGGGGGCCGCGAGGCGAAGCTTGTTCGTATGGTGCACGGGCGCGGCGCCCCCGTCGGGAAACTCACCCTTGAAGTAGAAGCGCTGCCACGCCTGCTTGAGCGTCTCGGGGTCTTGATCGCGAAAGCGCACCATGAACTCCTCGCGCTTGTCTCTCCACGCGCGATACTGGCCCTCGAGCTCGGGGTCGTCGGCCACGTCGTGGAGCTCGGGCTCGACCTCTTCGACCTTGCCCGCGGCGACGGGCACCACGTGGCAGATGGGCTCGCCCTCTTCGAAGCGCACCGTGCCCGGGCGCGTGAGCTTCCAGTTCATGGTGAAGGGGTACGGGAGCCAGTCGGTCTCGATTACGCCCGAGAGCGGCGCCACGCCATCCTTCGGGCGGTTGAGCGGGCCGGTACACAACAGGTGCCACCCGGGCTCGGTGCGAAAGATGTGACCGGTGTGAAAGGTCACGATACCGTGGGTAAAATTCGAAGTGACAAAGTGCTTGAGGTAGGGCGCCTCGCCGTCGGCCTTGAACACAATGTCGTCGGCCTTGGGGCCGCCGTTGTAGCGAATGCTGAAGCTGTACGGCGACAGCACCTCCCACCCGTACGCGTTGGCGATCGCGAGGGGCAGGCAGCGGTACGCGTGGCGCGCGGGAAAGTCGTCCATCCACGGCCGCGTGGGCGACGCGGGCACAACCTTCGGGGGGTTGGGCGCGAGGGCGAAGAGCTCGAGCTTCATGGCGTGCGTGATCCTCTTGCGGCGGTGAGATTCGGGACCATCGTGCGTCGGTTTATGTATCATCCCGCGCCATGACACGGCGGACCTTCGCGATCGGCGACATCCACGGGGAGCGCGCTGCGCTCGATCGCTTGATCTCGCGAATGCCCGAGCTCACGCCCGACGACACCCTGCTCTTCATCGGCGACTACCTCGACCGCGGCGCCGACTCCAAAGGCGTCATCGAGTGCGTGCGCACCATTCAGCGCGAGTCGCGCGCCAAGGTGGTGGTGCTGCGCGGCAACCACGAAGACAAATGGATCCAGTGCTACGACGACCCTGACATCGGGTTCCTCTTGCCCGGCGGCAACGGGTGCGGCGCGACGTTTCGGTCGTACACCGGGGCCACCGCGCTCAAGCCCGGCGAGGCCGTCGTGGGCGAAGAGTTCGTGCGCCTCCTCGACGTGCGCGCGTGGATGCCCGCCGACGTGCTCGCGTGGATGAACACCCTCACGTTCTGGTACGAAGACGACCACGCCCTCTACGTGCACGCGGGCCTCCAGTCGGCCGACGGCGCGTGGAAGCACCCGCGCGATTCGAACCCCGTGCACCTCATGTGGGCGCGCGAGCCGAGCTTCTTCAAGCGCTACAAGGGCAAGCGCGTGGTCTTCGGCCACACGCCCGTGAGCGACCTGCCCGACGTGCCCCGCGGCGACGAGCCGTCGCCCTTCGAAGACCCGCGCGAGGTCTGGGTGCGCGGCGATCTCGTCGGCATCGACACGGGCAGCGGCAAAGGGGGCACGCTCTCCGCCGTCGAGTTTCCCGCGTGCCGCGTCTACGACGCGCGCCCCTAAGACCTCTGGGGCCCGTTTGACAGCCCCGCGCGGCCACACGTAGCGTTTCGACGGATCGCTCTTCGTTCACCGGAGTGGCACAACACCGTCATGCTCTCGCACCGCGCCCGCAGGATCCTCCTCGTCGCCGTCAGCGACTACGTCGCCACGGGTGAGCCGGTGGCCTCCCGCGGCCTCACGCAGCGCCACACGCTCGACCTCTCGCCCGCATCCATCCGCGCCGTGTTCGCCGAGCTCGAGGCCGAGGGGTACCTCTCGAAGCCCCACGCGAGCGCCGGCCGCGTGCCCACCGAGAAGGGCTTCCGCGCCTTCGCCGAGGCGACCCTCGTGTCGCTCGACCGCGCGATGGCCCCCGAGGCGCTCGAGAAGCGCTACACCGACGTGGAACCCGGCCTC
>CANMAT010000683.1 GCA_947494865.1 Deltaproteobacteria bacterium | reverse complement strand
AGGTCGTAGTACTCGGCCTTCATGCCCCAGGTGCCGTCGACCGCCGAGCACTGCTCGATGAGCGTCACCTCGGTGCCGGGGATGCGCTCGAGGATCTGCCGCGCCGGGTACGAGATGCGCTGCGCGCGCAGGTGACACGCCGCGTGGTAGGCCACGGTGCCGAGCTCGACGGCGAAGTCCTTGGGCATCTTGCCCTCGCGCCAGAGCTTGAGCAGGTACTCCATGAGGTCCATGGTGTTGGCGGCGACGAGCCTCGCGTCGTCGGTGCCGAGCACCTCGGGGTACTCGCGGCGCAGCGTCATGGAGCACGAGGGGCCGGGCGCCACGATCTTGCGGCCCTTGCGCACCTCCTCGACGAGCGAGGCCACGTTGAAGCGCGCCTTCTCGCGCACGCGCTCGATGTCGCCGGTGTCCATGTTGGGCATGCCGCAGCAGGTCTGCGCGGGGCGCACCACACGAACGCCCGCGTGCTCGAGCACCTTCACCGCGGAGCGCCCGATGCCGGGGCGGTTGAAGTCGACGAGGCACGTCGCGAAGAGCGCCACCTCGCCGTTGCGACCCGCATCCTCCGCGGGCGCGTGCTTCGCGAACCACGTCGGAAACGTCTGGCTCGCGTACTCGGGGAGGGCGAAGTGCTCCGAGATGCCCGCCACGCGGTCCATCGCCCGGCGCACGAGGCGGTTGGCGTTGACGAAGTTGGTGAGCGGCGCCATCGGCCCCGCGCCCAGCGCGCCCAGCACGCCGGGCTCGCCGAGGAGCTTCTCTTGCACCGTGGTGCCGCCCTCGCGGCGCGTCCGCACCACCTTCTCGCGCCACAGGAGCCGCGGCACGTCGACGAGCCACGTCGACGCCGGGTCGTCGGGCGTATACGGGCACTTCACGTAGCAGAGCTTGCACTGAAAGCAGAGGTCGGTGACGGCGACGAAGTCGTCGGCCTTGAGCGTCACCGCCGAGTGCGCCCGACCGAACTTCTCGTGGTTCTCGTCGATGCGATCGAACATGAACGGGAAGCTCGGGCAGTAGCCCACGCACATGCGACAGCCGTGGCAGATCTCGAACACGCGCCGAAGCTCCTGCTCGAGGTCGACAGGGTCCCAGAAGCGCGCGTCGGAGGGGTCGAAGGCGGGGCGGATCGTGGGCTCGGGCTTGATCTCCACGGAGACGTCCTTTTTGCGAATGCGTCGAAAGAGAAAAGGGGCGCCGCTTCGATGCGTGCGCCCCCCTCCGCGTTACACCGCGCCGTGCGCGATCAGCTCACTTGCCCTTGACCGAGTCGAGCGCCTTGCCGAAGCGGTTGGCGTGCGACTTCTCGGCCTTGGCGAGCGTCTCGAACCACTCGGCGATGTCTTCGAAGCCCTCGTCGCGCGCGGTCTTGGCGAAGCCGGGGTACATCGTCTGGTACTCCTCGGTCTCGCCGTGCACGGCCGCGGCGAGGTTCTTCTCGGTGTTGCCGATGGGGAGGCCGGTGGCCGGGTCGCCCACCTGCTTGAGGTAATCGAGGTGGCCGTGCGCGTGGCCCGTCTCGCCGGCGGCGGTGTCGCGGAAGAGGCCCGCCACGTCGGGGTAGCCCTCTACGTCGGCCTGCTTGGCGAAGTACTCGTAGCGGCGGTTCGCCTGCGACTCGCCGGCGAAGGCGTGCTTCAGGTTGTCGAGGGTCTTGCTGGTCGCGAGCTTCGTCATCACATGTCTCCTCTGTGAGGCTCTCGCGTTATGTCCGCGGAGCGCGTCGGGGCCACACTCGTAATGTCAATCATCGCCCCCGCGCAAGGGGGATCGCGACCGTCAGCCCGTGTGCCCGTGCACGAGCACCTTGGGGCCCGCGTCGAAGCGCACCTCGAGCTTGTCGCCGCCGATTTCGGCGGTCACCAGGCCGATGCCGAACACCTTGTGCTGAATCCACTGGCCCTTGGTAAACCGCTCGGTCATCCGGTAGATGTGCACGTGCGCGTGGGCGGGCGGCACCATCGCCATGGGCTCCTCGTGGTGCGCGGCCTTGCGGGCGGCCGCCGCGCGGGGCGAGGCCGCGCTCGACGAGGCGGGCTTCGACGCGCTCGGCGCCGCCACGGCGCTCTTGGGCGCGCGGAACTTGTGCACCTGCTTGCAGGTGCGGCACTCCACGTTGACCGGCTTGTTGTTGAACACTGCGACGATGCGATGGGTGAGATCCATCTTGCACTTGGTGCAGTACGAATCGACCTCTTGACCGGCTTTGAGGGGAGGCGGCATCAACAGATCTCGCGGGTGGTGGTGGGGCTGCCAGACGAGGGGGGAAGCGTGGTACCAGCGATCGCCATGAGCGTAAAGGCCCAGGATGGAGCGACCCTCCCGCGGCTCGCGGGGATCATGCGTCGGCTGCTCGCGCCGGGCGGCTGCCCGTGGGATCGCGAGCAGACCCTCGGCACCCTCAAGCGCTACGCCATCGAGGAGGCCTTCGAGGTGTGCGACGCCATCGACGGCCTCGGCCCCGACGCGCAGCGCACGGTGACCGTCGAGGCGCCCGCGCAGCACGGCCCCGACAGCGCCGCCGTGCTGCACCACCGCGAGGAGCTCGGCGACCTCTTGCTCCAGGTGGTGTTTCAGTCGGCGATGGCGCAGTCGTGGGGGTGGTTCGGCCTCGACGACGTGGTGGCGGGCATCGGCGACAAGCTCGAGCGCAGGCACCCGCACGTGTTCGGCGACACGACCGTGGCGGGCGTCGACGAGGTGCTCGCCAACTGGGAGAAGATCAAGCTCGCGGAGAAGAAAGACCGCGGCGCGCTCGACGGTATTCCGCGCGCGCTGCCGGCGCTCTCGTACGCGCTGCGCATGGGCGACAAGGCCTCGCGCGTGGGCTTCGACTGGCCCGACCCGTCGGGGCCGCGCGCCAAGGTCGACGAGGAGCTCCGCGAGCTCGACGAGGCCGTGGCCGCGGGCGACAAGGAGCGCGTGACCGACGAGCTGGGCGACGCGCTCTTCTCGCTGGTGAACCTCGCGCGCAAGCTCGGCGTCGACCCCGAAGAGGCCCTCACGCGCACCAACCGCCGCTTCGCGTCGCGCTTTCGTGCGGTGGAGTCGCGCGCGAAGGCCGCGGGGCGCGCGCTCGACGCGCACACGCTCGCCGAGCTCGACGCGTACTGGACCGCCGCCAAGCGCGACGAGCGAGGCGCGCCGTGACCGACGCGAAGCTGCTCGCAGGCACCTCCCTCTCGGAGCTCGACGCGCTCGCCCGGGGCGACCACGCGGAGCCCCACGCGGTGCTCGGCGCACACCCCGCGGGCGGCGGCTCGGTGGTGCGCGCGTGGCACCCCGAGGCCACCGGCGCGCGGTGCCTCGTGGCGGGCCGCGGTCCCTTCGTGATGGAGCGCGTGCACCCCGCGGGGGTGTGGGCGGTCTTCGTCGAGGGCTCGCTCGGCGCGTCGCGCTACGAGGTGGAGTTTCTCTTCGGTAAAGGCCCCT
>CANMAT010000682.1 GCA_947494865.1 Deltaproteobacteria bacterium | reverse complement strand
GCGCGCTGGGGCACAGGAGCCACGAGCGGTCGTCGACGCCCTCGCGAAAGCGCGGGCACGCGCTGGCAGGGTCGCCGCAGAGGCCGTGCAGAAACACCGTGACGGGCATCGGCCCCGAGCGGTCGCGCGGGCGAATCACGTAGCCCTGCGCGCGCGGCTGCGCGAAGCGTTCGAGCGTCTGCGCCGCTGCGCAAGGGCAGAGCGCGAGCGTGGCGCACGCGATGAGGCGTGCGAGGCGCGGGGTGCGTCGCATGGGTCCCTCCAGGTCGATGATGTCGACGCGCCGCCCGCGCGCCGCCCACGTGGGGCGCGCTCTGGCGGCGTCCGAGGGTCATCGTGGGAGGGCCGCGAAACGTGACGTGCGGCGCGACGATTTCTGGCGACGGAGAGCCGCTCGCTGGCGCAGTCAGCGCGCGTCGTTCGGAGCGCCCGCGTCGCCCCGCGCGCGGCGTAGGCGACGGGCCGCGTACCACGCCGCAGGCATGCCACCCCCCGAGTCGTGGGTGTCCATGCCCATCGCACCGAGTCCGCCGAAGCCGCGCGCGTCGCCGACGGGAGCCGGCGCGCGGTGCTCGCGCTCGATCGCGTCGTGGGCGCGCTGGCGCGCGGCGCGTACGGCCGGCGCGTCGTCGCCAGCGGGGTCGAGCGCCTTCGCGGCGTCGAGCGCGTCGAGGCAGCGCTGCCACGCGCCCTCGTCGCACGTGCGCATCGCGGCCTCGCGCATGGTCCGCCCGCGAGCCCGCGCGACCTGCACCTCAGGCGCCTCGCCCAGCGCGCGGTGCGCCATCTCGCCTTGGGGGCGCGCGCTGCGCCACGCGAGCCACAGCGCCAGCGCCACCAGGCCCGCGGCCACGATCTGCGCCCAGCGCGCGCGAAACAGCTTGCGCAGGCGGCTCACGCGCTGGCGCACCTGCGGGGCGGGGAGGCGCTCCTCCGCGGCGATCTCTTCGAGGCGCTCGCCGTCGGCCTCACGCAGGAGCCACGCGAGGGTCTGCTGCGCGTCGGCGCCCGCGGGGAGCTCACCCACCGCCCAGCGCAAGAGGTCGCGCTCGGCGTCGTGCGCGGCGGGCGTCGCGAGCTCGGGCACGTCGAAGGTCTCGCGGCGCGCGCGGCGGTGGTAGTCGGCGATCTTGTTGCGGGCGACGCCCCAGATCCAGCGGCGCGCCCCCTCGGGGTCGGCGGGCCGGTCGCGCGTGGCGACGGCCTCGGTGAGCGCGGCCTGCACCACGTCGTCGACGTCGCCGTCGGGCACGCGGCGCCGCACCATAGCCACCAGCGCAGAGCGAAAGGTCGCAGAGGTCCAGTCGTCGTTCATCGCGCGCGCCATTGGGGTGTACATCGCGCGAGGCCCGCGAAGTGTGACAACGCGCGCTTTCGGTGAGCCCGCGCTACCCCGCGGCGACCTCTTCGGCCGCGCGGAGCCCCGACTCGACGGCGCCCTCGATGAAGCCCATGCAGTCGCGCGCCGTCTCGGTGCCCGCCCAGTGGATGCGCCCGATGGGCGCGCGCATCGCCGACCCGTGCGTCGAGAGCGTGCCCGTCGGAAAGATCGCGATGGGCCCCCCACCGCTCCACGGCTGCGTGCACCAGTCGGCCTCGCCGTACGCAATGGGCTTCTGCGCCTCGGGGCCGAAGTAGCGCGTGAGGTGATCGAGCACGAGCTGCTTGCGCGCCGCGGGGTCGCGCTGATGCCACGTGCGCGCCGACTTGCCGCCGATGAAGGCCAGCAGGCACGGCGTCGCGCCGTCTTCGCCGCACTGATCGAAGGTCACCGACACGAGCCCGTCGGCGCTCGCGGCCTCGCCCGAGAGCCCCTTCTCGCGCCAGAAGGGCCGCTCGTAGCGGGCGAAGCACTTCACCGCGGCGCCCATGTACGCGCGCTCCATGAGCTGCGTGCGCAGCGCGGGGAGCGCCGGCTCGAACGCGATGCGCGCCCCGAGCGCGATGGGCACCGCCACCACCACGCGCCGCGCGCGCCATTCTTCGCCCGTCGCGTCGCGCACGGTCACCCCCGTCGCGTCGTGCGCGATGCGCGCCACGGGGCGCCCCAGGTGAATGCGGTCGTGACCGATGGAGGCCGCCATCGCGAGGCTGATCGCCTGCGCGCCGCCCGCGATGCGATCGTGCTGAAAGCCGCCCTCCGTGGCGATGAGGTTGTTGAGGCTCCCCGCCGAGCGAATGTAGGCGAGCGCGTGCAGGAGCGAGAGCTCGCCCGACTCGGCGCCGAAGATGGTGCGCATCGCGGCGTCCATCACGCCGCGCGCGTCGGCGCTCCACACCACACCGCGGCGCATGGCGTCGAGGGTGGTCGCGTCCCACCCCGCGGCGCGCGCGTGGGCCCAGGGCTCCTCTTTCGAGAGGTTGCGCGCGAGCGCGTCGATCCACCAGATGCCCGCTTGAATTTGAATGAGCTTCCACGGCGCCATCCACGGGATGGTGCCCTTGTACGTAGAGGTTCTTCCGCGCACCTCGAGCACCTTGTCGCCGTGGTCGTAGGTGGCGAAGGTGCGCAGCCCCAGCTCCTTGATGAGCTTGTAGATCCGCGGCTGCCCGTTGCCGATCCACTGGCCGCCCCAGTCGATTTCGGCGCCCTCGAGGGTGCCGCTCCAGGTGCGACCGCCCACGCGCTCGCGGGCCTCGAGCACCTGCACGTCGAGCCCGCGCTTCTTCAGCTCGAAGGCCGTGGTGAGGCCCGCGACCCCGGCTCCGACCACGACGCAATCAGTGTCTTTCATTGGCGCGCGCACCATACCGACTCGCGCGCGGGCGTGTCGAGCGGCACCGCCGCGGGGGCTTAGCGCAGCGGGCGAAACACGTACGCGTGCTCGACCACCAGCGCGCCGAAGAGGCGCTGCTCGTGGCGCGCCACCAGCGTCGCGTCGGGCCACGCGCGGTCATCGGCGGGGGCGTCGGGCGAGGTCGCGCTCCAGAAGCGCAGCGTCTCTTCGAAGGGCAAGCGCAGCGAGAGCCAGCGCGTGACGAACCACACGCCAGTCGCGTCGTCGGGCGACGCCCTGCGTGACGTGAGCGTCACCGCGGCTGGCCCCGCCTCGAGGCGCAACAGCCCCGCGAGGTGACCGCCCGGCAACGGAATGGCGACGCTCATGAGGGCGGCGCCCTTCACCGTCGCGACGCCGTACGCGAAGACCTGGAACACCTCGCCCGTGTCGACGTAGGTGCGCACCACGCCGCGCGCGTCGGCCCGGCCCTCGCGCGCGCCGTCGAGGGCCACCATGCGCGTGCGAACGTGGGCCACCTCGAGCGGCAGGTAGAGCTGCCCGACGGCCCCCATCACCGCGCGCATCGCGCGCCACGCGAGGCGAAACCCCCGCTGCCAGCGAGAGCGCACGCGCAGCTCGAGCGACGACGGATCTTCGAAGAACGCGCGCACCTCGGCGGGCACGTGGGCCGCGGGCGCTCCGCCGACGGCGAGGTCTTCG
>CANMAT010000681.1 GCA_947494865.1 Deltaproteobacteria bacterium | reverse complement strand
CGCGCGGCGAGCGCAATCCAGCGTGGCGAACGGGCGCGGAGCGATGCGCGCGGCGTCTGATCGCGCCGGGCGAATGCCCGGTGCGATGACCCTGTAGTTGCCCGGCGGTGATGCCGCGGGACGCGGCGAACCCCGGAGCGATGTAGCCCGGTGGCGATGCCGTGAGGCGCAGCGAACCGGCGGCCCATGCGAGGATGCACGCGATGTCATCGACCTACGCGCGACTGTATGTGCACCTGGTGTGGGCCACGAAGCTGCGCACGCGCTGGATCACGCCCGCCCTCGCACCGCGCCTGCACGGGCTGCTCTCGTCACGGTGTCGCGCGCTCCAGTGTGTGGCCCTCGCGGTCGGTGGCGTTGAGGAGCACGTTCATGTGCTCGTGGGGCTCCACCCATCGGTTGCGGTCGCCGACCTCGTGCGCGAGCTCAAGACCAACTCATCGGGGTTCATGCACGACGAGTGTGGCGTCGACGCGTTCGCGTGGCAGGAGGGCTACGGCGCGTTCACGCTCCGCGACACGGAGCTCGACACCGTGCGCGAGTACATTCACAACCAGCCCGCACACCACGACGCGGCCTCTCTCGTGACGGAGTGGGAGCGCGTCGGTCCACCGCGCGGCGTGCGCTGCGCGATCGGCCGCGGAGCAATGCGCGCATCACTCGTCACCCCGTGCGCCACGCTGGATTGCGTCGGCTGCGGGAGTCGATGAGCCCAGCACGGAGCGCCGGGCTTTTGCCCGGTGCGGCGCCCTGCATTTGCCCGGCGGTGCAGCCGCGAGACGCGGCAAACCCCGGCTATCGCGTGCGCCGAGCCCACTGAGAATCTGGGGGACGATGGGGGTGATTCCGCGGGAGGCGGCGAACCGACGGCACACCGCGGCAGTGCGCGCTCACGCGCGCATGCGGTGATCGCGTGGTGATCGCGCGGTGATCGCGTGGTGATCGGTGGCGGACCCTGTGCTACGCGGGCTGGAGCTGCAGGCCGTTGCCGCCGTCGGGCAGGCCGCCGCGAATGATGTCTTGCACGCGCTGAAAGAAGCCCTTGAACGCTTCGTTGTCGCCCACAAACGGCGGGGCCACGGGGGCGTGCACCTTGAGGTGCATCACCACGTTGCGCACCACGGGCTTGAGGTCGTGCTTGAACACCTCCCACCCGCCGCTGGTGGTGACCGGGAGCACCTCGACGCCCGGCGCGTTCTCGAGGAGCGTGCGCAGGCCGCCCTCGCGAAAGTTCTTCAAGCGACCGTCGCGCGAGCGCGTGCCCTCGGGGAAGATCACCACGCTCCACCCCTCGGAGAGTACCCGCCGGGCGACGGTGGCGATGGCCTCGCGCGACTGCTCGGGGTTCTTGCGGTCGATGAGCGCCGAGCCCCCGCGGCGGAGGTTGTACGACACGCCGGGGATGTACCGCGCGTTCTCGCGCTTCGACACGTACCGGGGCTGCAGGTGCGCCAGGTACTCGGAGATGAGCGAGATGTCGAACATCGACTGGTGGTTGGCCACGATGATGTACGGCTTGCCCGCCAGCGCGTTGTGAACGCCATCGGCGGAGGTGTCGCCGCCCGTGAGGCGGTACGCGCGGTTGATGGCCTTGGCCATCGCGCTCACCGAGCGCTGGTGCATCACGGCGCCGCGACGGATGGCCACCCGCTGAATCGCATCGAAGGTGATGAGCGCCGAGAGCACCCCGCCGATAGAGGCCACGGTGGCCGACCAGTCGAGCGCCCCATCTTTGAGTGTGCGCAGGCTCATGGCGCGCGAAGCTAGTGCAGGTGTTCTGCGCGGCGCCAGCGGGGTCTTCGCCAAAATCGTCAACGCGGCGCGCCAGCATGGCGCGTCACGCGGAGGATCAGCGAACGATGGCCCAGAGCGTGGCGCCGATGCCGACCACAATGAACAACGCCGCCAGCACGGCGACCCACATCGCCACCATGGGGTGGTGATCGATGAAGTCGTTCCACTCGCCGCCGCCGCGCTTGAGGGCGGTGCAGGGGCACAGCACGGGGCCCTTGCCCGCGAGCACCGCCACGAGGCGCGCGCAGAGTTCTCCCACCGACTGGTACCGATCCGCGGGGTTCTTCGCGAGGCCCTTGCTCACGAGCCACGCGAGCTCCGGCGGCACCTGAAACCGATGGTGCATCGCGAGGGGGCCCGCGATGGGCATCTCGGTCTTCACGGCCTCGACGAGCTCCTTCGCGCCCCCCTTGGGCTTGAGGTAGTGGTGCAGCGTGAGGAGCTCGAAGAACACCGCGCACAGCGAGTAAAGGTCGCTGCGCCCGTCGGTGCGGTCGTGCTCACCGCGGGCCTGCTCGGGGGCCATGTACGCCGGCGTGCCGATGGCGTACCCGAGCATGGTGCCGAACTCATCCTGCCCGCTCGGGCGGCGGGCGTACATCTCCTCGTGGGCGCCCGTGTCGCTGATCTTCTTGGCGAGGCCCCAGTCCATGAGCACCACCTCGCCGTACGCGCCGATCATCACGTTGGCGGGCTTGATGTCACGGTGAATGTAGCCCTTCGAGTGGGCGAACTGCACCGCCCGGCACAGCGACAAGAAGAGCTGCGCGCGCGCGTCCATCGAGTAGCGCGAGAGGTACGCCGGGTCCTTCGCGCGGAGCTTCTCGATCACCGACTCGAGCGTCTCGCCGTCGACGTACTTCATCACGAAGAAGAAGCCGCTCTCGTCGACCCCCACGTCGTGAATGGGCACGATGCCCGGGTGCTCGAGGCGCCCCACCGACTGCACCTCGCTCACGAAGCGCAGGAGGGTGTCGTCGTCGAGCACGTTGGCCTTGATGCGCTTGATGGCCACCTTGCGCTCGATGTCGTTGTCGAGCACGAGGGCCACCTCGCCGAAGGCCCCCTCGCCCAGGCGCTGGAGCGTCTCGTAGCGGGGCCGCTTGGGGGTCACGATGCGCGCCTCGCCGTCGCCCGTGACCTCGACGCGCGGCAGCACCGTGAGGCTCCGCGTCGCCGACGCCGACTGCCCCATGGGCGGAGAGCTCCGCAGCCCCGTACCCGTGACCTGCGGCGCGTCCTGCGGCGCGCTCAGCGTGGCGTTCATTTCAAAAAGTGACATGGCTCTGTTCGCGCATTCCTTCGCACCGAAGTACGTCTCGCGACTCTCGCCCAGATTGCCCCTTCACACAAGCAACCGCACCGCTACGGGATGCCCAGGAGCTTGTGGGTCTGCAGGCTCACCCGCCACCCCGGACGCGTGAGGCAGAATCGCACCGCGGCCTCGGTGTTGCGAGCGCGATCAGGTCCGTCCATGGGTTGCACGAAGCGGTGTGTGAACGCCATGTGCGCGAAGCGCTCGGGCTCGGCGCCGACCTGCGGGTACACGAGCTTGAGCTCGTCGCCGCCGGCCAGCACCAGCGCTCCGCCCGCCTTGGGGCTCACGCACACCCAGTCGACGCCGCGCGGTACGGGCCGCGTGCCGTTGGTCT
>CANMAT010000680.1 GCA_947494865.1 Deltaproteobacteria bacterium | reverse complement strand
GGCGTGGTGGCGAGCGCATAGGTGCTGAACGCGGTGTACCGGAGCTGCAGCTCGCCGGGGATGCCGATGTGCAGCAGGGGGCCCTCGGGCGCCGGGGGCTGCGCGGGGGTGGCGCGCGGGCGCGCGGGCTGCGCGGGCTGCGCGAGCGCGGCGACGGGCGCGAGGGCCACGGCGAGGGCGAGCGACGATGCGAGGGAGGCGCGGCGCATCAAAACGCGCGGGACGGTACTCCCCGCGTCGGAGCGAACACAAGGCTACAGCGCGGCGCGACCCTCGACGACGGTGTGCATCCACCCGTGCGGGTCGTTCGCGTGGCCGTGCTGCAGGTCGAGGAGCGCCTTGCGGAGCTGCGTGGCGACGGGCCCCGTCTCGCCGTTGTTGACGGCGAACTCGCCGTGGCGCGATTTCACCCGGCCGATGGGGGTGATCACGGCGGCGGTGCCGCACGCGAAGGCCTCGGTCATGCGGCCGTCGCGCACGTCGGCCTCCCACTCGTCGACGGTGATCTTGCGCTCGATGGTCTCCCACCCGAAATCGCGCCCGAGCTGCAGGAGCGACTCGCGCGTGACGCCCGGGAGCAGGGTGCCCGTGAGCTCGGGGGTGACGAGCACGGTGCGGCCGCCCTCTTGATAGGCGAACATGATGTTCATGCCGCCCATCTCTTCGATGTACTTGCGGTGCACGGCGTCGATCCACACGACCTGGTCGCAGCCCTCGGCGCGCGCGTTGGCCTGCGCCAGGAGGCTCGCGGCGTAGTTGCCCGCGAACTTGGCCGCGCCGGTGCCGCCGGGGGCGGCGCGCACGTACTCCTCGGAGATCCACACGGTGACGGGCTTCACGCCCGAGGGGAAGTAGTTGCCCGACGGCGACGCGATGAGCACGTAGAGGTACTTCTTCGACGGGCGCACGCCGAGCTGCGCGTCGGTGCCGATCATGAAGGGGCGGAGGTAGAGGCTCTCGCCGGGCTTCGAGGGCACCCACGCGCGGTCTTGCCGGATGAGCGCGTCGGCCGAGGCCATGAAGAGATCGGTCGGGAGCTCTGCCATCGCGAGGCGCCGCGCAGAGGCGCGGAAGCGCTCGGCGTTGCGCTCGGCGCGGAAGGTCTTCACCCCGCCGTCGGGCTGACGGTACGCCTTGAAGCCCTCGAAGATCGCCTGCCCGTAATGGAGCACCGACGTGGCCGGGTCGAGTGACAGGGGCGCGTAGGGCTGGAGCGCGCCGCGGCCCCATCCGAGGCCCTCTTCGTAGGGGATCACCACCATGTGCTCGGTGAACATCTGGCCGAAGCCCAGCGACTGGAGGCGCGCGTCGCGCTCTACGGGGGCAACGGGGGTCGGCGTCGGGTGGATGTCGAGGAGTGACGTCATGGCGGAGCGCTCTCTACCAGTTGACGGCGCCGACCGCGAGCCCCTCCCGAGGCTCCGGGGCAAAGTGCCGCCCGCGAGCCCGCGCTGGCGCTCCTGACGAACGCCCGGGTGACGAACGCGCGCCACCTCGCGCCTCGGGCGCGCGTGTAGCCTCGACGCATGGCCAGCGTGCTCGGCAGGGTGCTCACGATCGGCGCGCTGGTGATCGGCGTGCCCTCCGCGTGCCTTGCTACGATGCTCTTCTACGGCAAGGCATTGAGCGAGGCCGAGGTGGCCGAAGGGACGCTGCGCTCGCCCGAAGAGATCCGCGCGCTGCGCGAGGAGGCCCACCGGCGCTTTCTGGCCATGGGCCCCGGCGAGCACCTGGCCGCGGCGCGGGCCTCGATGGCGAGCGGCTACGACCCCGCCACACGCTCGGGCGGCATGCTGGGCAACGCGCTGCACCACCTCGAGGCCGTCGCCGCGGGCACCCCCGAGGCGGTCGAGGCCGACGCGCTGCGCGCCGAGATCGAGCGGCGCAGGGTGTCGCTCTACGAAGAGGCCTCGCGTCGGCTCGGGGCGCAGCTCCGAGACCGTGACGCCGTCGCGCGCGGCGACGAGGCGCAGCGGCAGACGCGGCGGGCCCTGCTCGCCCACGCGCTCGACGAGCTGTCGGCGCGAGGGCTCGGGTGCGTGCACGCGGGCGGCCCCACGATGGCCGTGCTGCGCTTCGACGACGCCGCGTGCTCGCAGGCCACGCTCGATCGCATCGTGCGCGCCGAGCACCTCGACGGGCTGCGCGCGTATGGGTTTCAACGCGTGCGGTGCCGCAACCGGCGCGGCGTGATCGCGCTGGTGCCCGACGCGGACGGCGGGGGCGGCGGGGGCGGCGGGGGCGGCGGGGGCGGCGGCGGCGGTCGCTGACGGGAGGCGCGGTGCGCCGGGCGCTTCTGGTGCAGCGGGCTGTTGACGCCGCGCCCTGCGGGGTGTTTTCACTCTCCGGGTTATTCGTGAAGGGGGCGCATCGCACCCTCGCTGCTTCGCCCCTGCCAACCTCACACACTGAGACCTACGCAGAATGAACACCTCTCGGCGCGCGCTGCCGTTTGCGCTCTTCACCGCGGGGTCGCTGCTCGCGGCCTGCGGCGACACCACGGTCGCTCCCACTCCCGACGCTGCCGTCACGCCCGACGTCATCGTGACGCCCGACGTGACCGTCGACGCGGCGCCGCCCGATCGCCTCCGGCCGCTGCCGCTGCCCGCCTGTCCCTCCGAGGCCGACCTCGCGGGCATGACGCCCGGCAGCGACGGCGCCGTGCGCGTCACGGGCTCCACCGTGGGCAGCGAGCTCACGCGCTTCGGCGCCTTCCCCTCTGCGTGCTTCTCGGGCGGCGCCGTCGGCCGCTTCGTGGTGTACGGCTACACCATGCGCGCTGACGGCGCGCTGCGCGTGAGCACGGTGAACCCCGGCACCACGAGCGCCGCCTTCGACACCTTCGTGGCCGTGCTCGGGTCGTGCATTCCCACGGCGCACTCGATCACCTGCAACGACAACGCGGGCGACGCCGCCGCGGGCGCCGTGCACGCGCGCCACTCGACGGCCACCACGGGCGCCCTCGTGCGCGGGCAGCGCGTGTACATCGTGGTCGGCGGCCGCGGCAGCAACCCCGCCATGGCGACGTCGGGGGCCTTCGAACTCAGCGCGCGCGAGCTCGCTCTCGGCGCCGACAACGGCCCCTGTCGCCTCTCTGGCGAGTCGTGCGACGCGGGGCTCCAGTGCACGGTGCTCTCGCCCACGGTCGACGCGCAGGGCATCTGCCGCCGCCCGGTGGCGCAGGGGATGCCGTGCGTGGGCGGCGACCTGTGCGTGCGCGGCTCGGCGTGCATCGCCAACCCCGCCGACACCACGCGCGGCACCTGCATCATGGACGCGACCCGCAACGGCGCGTGCCTCGTGGGCCGCGCCCCGTGCGGGGCGGGCCTGTCGTGCACGAACCCCACGCCGACGCCCGACGCGACCGGCGTGTGTCGCACCACCCTCATGGCGGGCGCCGAGTGCGACCCGTCGCAGCTCACGGGCGTGTGCGCGGCGAGCACCGCGTGCCGCCAG
>CANMAT010000679.1 GCA_947494865.1 Deltaproteobacteria bacterium | reverse complement strand
TGTTCCGCGTGGTGAGCACCAACGGCGACACGTTCCTCGGCGGCGAAGACTTCGACGCCCGCGTGATCGACTGGCTCGTCGACGGGTTCAAGAGCGAGCACGGCATCGACCTGCGCAAAGACCGCATGGCCCTGCAGCGCCTCAAAGACGCTGCGGAGAAGGCCAAGATCGAGCTGTCGAGCGTGCGCGAGGTGGAGATCAACCTCCCGTTTATCATCTCGTCGGGCCGCAACGAGGCGCTGCACCTGCAGCGCGTGCTCACGCGCCCCGAGTTCGAGAAGCTCACCGGCGACCTCGTCGAGCGCACCGTCGAGATCGTGCGTCAGACCCTCGAAGACGCGGGCCTCTCGCGCGACGAGGTCGAAGACGTGGTGCTCGTCGGCGGGATGACCCGCATGCCGCGGGTGGAGCGCGCGGTGGCCGAGTTCTTCGGCCGCGAGCCCAGCAAGGGCGTGCACCCCGACGAGGTGGTGGCCGTCGGCGCGGGCATCCAGGGCGCGGCCCTCGGCGAGGAGGCCACGCTGCAGAACAAGGTGGTTCTGCTCGACGTCACGCCGCAGACGCTGGGCATGATGGTGGCGGGCGGGCTCTTCGAGCCGCTCATTCCCAAAGACACCACGGTGCCCACCATGCGCACCAAGAGCTTCACCACGTCGCGCGACAACCAGACGGCGGTGAAGATTCTTGTCATGCAGGGCGAGAACGATCAGGCCGACAAGAACGAGCTCCTCGGGGAGTTTATCTTGACGGGGCTGCGGCGCGCGGGCGCCGGCGCCGTCGAGATCGAGGTGACCTTCGAGATCAACGCCGACGGCATCGTGAGCGTGCACGCGAAGGACCTCGAGACGGGCAAGGAGCAGTCGATCACCGTGACGGCCACGTCGGGCCTCACGCAAGACGAGCTCCGCGACATGATCGACGCGGGCGAGCAGTACGCCGTCGAGCGCAAGCGCGACGAGGAGTTCGAGAGCAAGAAGCAAGAGGCCGAGGGTCTCATTCACGAGATCGAGCGGCTCTTCGACAAGGTGGCCAAGGTGGTCGGCGGCAGCGACTACGGCCGCGACGCGCTCGAGAAGGCCCACGGGGTCATCGAGCGCACGCGCATCGCCCTCGACCGCCACGACACCGCGGCCATCAAGGAGCAGGTCGACGCCCTCTCGCGCACGCTGCGTATGTTCAAAGGCGTAGTGCAGAAGGGCTGAAGCGCCGCCGACGCGCGACGCGAGAGAGACAACGTTAGATGGGCAACCGCGAGCGCAGCAAAGACCCGCCCGCAGACGTCGCGATCGATGGGTGGTTCGACCTCCTCGACGACGAGGCGGACGCGTCTGCCCCGCGCCCGACGCAGCGCCCCACGAAGAGCCCGCAGGGACCGAACCTCAGCGCCCTCAACGAGATCTCGAACAAGGTGACCCCGGTGATGCTCTCGCCGGTGCATCACCTTCTGCCCGCCATCGAGCCCACGCACCTCAGCAACGAGCCCCGCGACGTGTGGGAGACCGACGTCGGCAGCGAGCTCGACTCGTTCTTCGCGGTGCCTCCCGCCAACGCGGCGCCCCGCGCCGAACGCAAGAGCGACCCCGATCCCGCCGCGCCCACCACCGAGCTCTCCGAAGACGACGGCGAGGAGTTTCTCGACTTCGGCGACACCCTCGGGGTCGTCACCGACGCGTCGCCGCCGCCTTCGCGGGAGGTCACCCCCGCGGCCCCGACGGGCATCCGCGACTTCGCCGACGGCCCCGAGTTCGAACCCGCCGCGCCCCCGCCCCCGCCGACGCCGCCCGCTACAGCCGCGCAGCGCCTCCCCGACCCCGCGGGCGTGCCCACCTCGACGCCGCTCTCCGAGACGCTCCTCCAGCCCCGCTCGGTGCCCCCGCCGGGGCCCGCGCTGGTCTCCATGGCCGACGAAGACGCCTTCGACCTCAGCGATTTCGACCGCTGGGGCAAGGCCGACGACGACGTGACCCCCGCCGCGGGCTTTCAAGCCTTCGCGAAGGCCCCCGACGCGCCCGACCCGCTCGCCATGTCGCGCACCATCGCGGGCCTCGTGGCTCCGCTCACCGTCGACGCCCGCGCCGCCGAGGCCCCGGCGCCCGCCCCCGTCGAGGCCTCCGCGTCGCCCGTGCGCCCCGCGTCGACCACACGACACTGGGGCGAGCCCGCGGTGCCCGCCCCCGCCGAGGCGCGCTCGGCCACGCGCTCGACCCCGCCGTTGCCCGCCGGCGCGGCGCCGTGGGCGCGGCCTGCGTCCCCTTCGCGGCGCCCCACGCTCACGCAGTCGATCCACGAGGCGCCGACGCCCGTGCGCCCGCCGCCGCTGCCGCACCTGCACGCCTCGGCGGCCGACACCCCGCCGCCCGCGCCCCCGGTGCGCCCGCCGCAGTCTCCGCCGCGGCCCACGCCCGCGCTCAACCCCCTCGCGCGCGCTACGCCGATCGCCAACCCGTCGCCCGCGCGGCTCACGCCGGCGATCAACCCGCCCCCTCGCGGCGAGCCCATCGCACGGCCCACGCCGCCCCGCGCGATGCCCGTGCCTGCCGCCCCCACGGTGGCCGCGCGCAAGCTCTCGCCCCGACAGGAGATGCACGAGCGCTTCGACCTCGGTGATTTCACCGGCGCCCTGGTGCTGGCCGAGACCATCCTCGAGGTCGACGAGGCCGACCGCGACGCCACGCACGTCGCCGAGGTGTGCCGCGCCAAGCTCCGCGCGATCTACATCGGCCGCCTCGGGTCGCTCGATCAGGTGCCCGTGCTCGCGGTGGCGCCGTCGGAGTTTCGCTGGCTGGCGCTCGACCACCGCGCGGGCTTTCTGCTCTCGCTCGTCGACGGGTCGTCGACGCTCGAAGACATCGTCGACGTGTCGGCGATGCCCCAGCTCGAGGCCCTGCGCACGCTGCACGCCCTCGTCACGCAGCAGATCATCACGCTGCGCTGGCGCTGAGCGGCGACGCTGCCAGCGCGCCATCACGGTTCGAGCGTGGGCGGGATCTCGCCGAGGACGAGTCGCACGAGCTCGGCCTGACGCGTCGTGGCGGTCTTGTAGAACACCCGCTTGAGGTGCGTTCGCGCGGTGCCCACGGTCATCCTGAGGAGCGCGGCGGCCTCGTCGGGCGTGTTGCCGCTCGCGATGGCCGTCGCGAGGCGCGCGTCGTCGCCCGCCGCGAAGCGCGCGAGCACGCTCAGCGCCTCGGACCACCGCGTCGGGTCGAGCGAGGCGACGTGCAGGGCGTCTTGAACGGCCTCGGGCGCGGAGGGCTCCATCGCGTGGATCTCATCACAGCGCGCGCCCTCGTGCAGGGCGTGTCGGCGCGGCTCGCGGTGCGCGGCGCGCTCATGGCGGCCAACGGGGGCGGCGCCGTGCTGGTCGGCCGCGACGCCGAGCTGCCCTTTCTGGGCGAGAGCCTCCTCGAGGCCAACCGCGTGGGCGGCGTGATCGCCACGCCCGGCGCGCTCGGGGGCGTTGTG
>CANMAT010000678.1 GCA_947494865.1 Deltaproteobacteria bacterium | reverse complement strand
GGCACCCTCGCCGCGCACCTCAAGGTCACCGTTCGACTCATCATCTGGGAGGAGAATCCCGACGCCCCCGACGAGCGGATGATCCGCGACGTCAAGGAGCAGGAAATCTACTTCGGGTCCGTTCCGTTGTTGGGCCGCCGGGGCGCCTTCGTGGTCGACGGCAACGATCGCGCGCCGCTGCTGCGCCTCTCGGTCGCGCCTGGCGTACGGCACGTCACCGCGCCCGACGGGTCGCCCGGCGTCGCCATCACCCCGCGTCGCGGCGCGCCGATCACCCTTTGGCTCGACCCGCAGGGCGCGCTCCAGGGCGCTTGGGGCGACCACGCGACCTTCTCGGGCGAGCGCCTGTGCCGCGCCTTCGGGCTCGAGCCCGACACCGGCCGCGGCTGCGACCACGAGCGCGACGCCGCCGAGCTCGCCCGCGCCCTCTGCGACGACGACCTCGGCGACGACGCCTCCGCCGTGCAGTGGTTCGAGCGGGCCTTTCACCGCGGCGAGGTGTTCGACCTCTCGGCGCTCGGCCGCAGCGCCCTCAACGCAGCGCTCGGCCTCGAGGTCGATTGCGAGCAGCGCGCGCTCGACCCCCGCGACCTCAAGGCGATCGTCGCCGTGCTGCGCGCCGACAAGCTCCTCGAAGAGACACCGTCGCGCGTCTATCTGCGCGCCGCGGGCGATCACTGCGAAGACGCCGCCTGGGAGGGCGTCGCCGCCACCCTCGCGAAGGCGCGCGCCCTCGTCGAGCACGCCCTGGCGCGCGATGCGCTCGACACCCTCATGCCCCACGATGTCATCAACGCGCGCCCCCTGATGCGCGCGTGGCGCGACCTCGTCGAGAAGTCTCCCTTCGTCGCCGACCGCGACGACACCAACCCCCTCGCCTCCGTCGCACAGTCGTATCGCGTTCGCCTCGACGACGCCGCGCGCGACGCGCTCACCGGCGATCCCTTCGCGGCGTACCTCGCGCTCGACCCGCGCGACGCGACCCTCGCCGACCTCGCGCCCGACGCCGCCGTGAGCGCCCTCGGCGTCCTCGACGCCGTGAGCTCCGCGGGTGATCTCCCCTCACTTTCCGCGCGGCTCGCGCCGGGCTCCGCGCAGGCCTCTGTGCTGTGCCGCGCGCGCGCGCTGGCATCGCCCGAGGCGCTCCCCGAGCCTACGGCGCTCGCGGCGTTGGTGGCCGAGCGCGGCGGCGCCCTCGTGCGCGCGGCGCGCCCTGGCAGCGTGCTCTCGGTGAGCGATCGGCGCGTGTGGATCCACGAGGACGGCAGCGCAGCCCCCGCGTGCCTCACGCTCTGCCATCAGCGCGTGCCGCGCGAGGCGGGCGCGCGCTCGCTGCGGCCGCGGGTGGTGGCGGGCCAGCGCGTCGAGGCGGGCGACGTGATCGCCGAGGGGAGCGCCGTGGTCGCGGGCACGCTCGCGCTCGGCCGCGGGTGCAGGGTGACGCGCGCCGCGGAGCTCGCGCCGGGGACGTGTCGCGTGTCACAGACCGCGCGGGCGGCGCTGCGGTCGCTCCACGTCGAGCGCGTCGAGGTCGCGGCGCGCGACACGCGCTACGGCGTAGAAGAGATCATGCACGCTGTGCCCGGTGTGGAGGCGCACGCGCTCCGTCACCTCGACGCGTCGGGCGTCGCGAAGCTGGGCGCCGCAGTGGAGGCGGGCGACGTGCTCGCGGGGCGCGTCACGCCCGTGGGTACGGTCGCCGCCACGACCTACGAAGAGAGCCTCACAGACGCCTCGCTGCGCGCGACCACGCGGGCCACGGTGGTGGCGGTCGAGGCGCTCGCGCGTCTCGGTCGCGAGCGGAGCCCGCGGCACGCAGCGATCGTCGAGGCGATGAAGGGCGACGTGGCCGACGAGCTCGCGGAGCTCACCGCGGCCCGCGAAGCGACGGGCGGTGACGACGCCGTCGACGCGGAGCGCGCCCGACTGGAGGAGCTGCTCTGGTGCCTCGACCGCGGCACCGACCTCGCGCCCGGCGTGGTCTCGATCGTGCGCTTCGAGCTGCGCGTGGAGCGCGACCTCGCGCCCGGCGACACGCTCGCGAGCCTCGACGGACGGTGCTGGGAGGTGTCGTCGGACGACGCGGTCCGCGGCGACGTCGAGATGCCCGACGCGATCGACGGAGAGACGCTGTACCTGCTGAGCCTCGCGCCCGCGGCGCCGGCGCCCTCGAAGAAGGCGGCGCGGCGCGCGCGCAAGCGGTGACGGTCAGCGCTTGGACTTCCGCTCGACCTTCTTCATCACGGCGGCCTCGATGAGGCCCGCGGCGGCCACGGCGTCGAAGCTGCGCACGAGCGCAGGGTCTTCGATCGCGCCGCCCACCACAGCGATGGCCTTCTCGGCGGCGGCCTGGAGCTCGACGCGCAGCGCGATGACCTCGTCGGCGGGCACCGCGTCGACCACGGACTGTACGGCGAGCCACACGTCGACGGAGCCGAGCATCGGCATCATCGACGACGAACCCTTGCCGGGCGAACCATTCGCCACAGGCACCTTCTGGGGCGTCTTTGCCATGAGGGCATCGCCTCGCGTAGATGAGCGAGAGAGTCGCCGCCGCGCGTGGCCCTCGAAGTTCTCGATGAGCGAGCCGTCGCGGAGACTTGAGTAGGCGGCAGTGACGCTTCGCCGCCGAGGCGGCTACACCACGCGCCCGAGGTAGCCCGCCATCATGCAGATG
The DNA here is from genome assembly GCA_947494865.1 of Deltaproteobacteria bacterium. Lineage (GTDB taxonomy): Bacteria > Myxococcota_A > Polyangia > Polyangiales > CAISKJ01. The sequence goes on along the minus strand of CANMAT010000678.1, from coordinate 788 downwards.
GTGCCGATGGTGCCGAGCATCGCCAGCAGCACGTATTTGCCCTTGGTGAGCTTTCGGGGAACGCGCGGGGGTCGGAGCTTCTGCGTACGGTACGGCACCCGCGAACGCTACCACCGCGCTCGCCATCGCCACGACCGCGGTCGCAGATTTACTCCTCGGAGTAACCCGACGGTGGTGCCACCATCACGTCGCCACTCCGCGGAGTAACCGGGAGGTGGTCGCACCATCGCTTCGTCACTCCGCGGAGCAACCCGACGGTGCTCGCACCATCGAAATTTACTCCTCGGAGTAACCCGACGGTGGTCGCACCATCACTCCATCACTCCGGTCAGTGCGCGGCGATGTGCGCTTCGAGCATCGCGCTCACCACCGACTCGTGCGTGAGGGGCGCCATGTGCCCCGCCCCGGGCACGTCGCGCAGCTGCGCGCCGGGAATGCACTGCGACAGCGTCTCGGCCACGCGGCGCGCACCCGCGGGCGAGAGCTCGCCGCGCACGAGCAGCGTGGGCGCCGCGAGGGTGGCCCACACCGCGGGCGGCGTGCGGTCCGAGAGCAGCGAGCGCACCTCGCCGTAGCAGACGTCGACCGTCGCCAGAAACGACGCGCGCGCCCGCTCGGGGAGCTGCGCCCACGCGCCGGGGAAGTTCCAGTAGTCGACGAACCACGTGAGCCACCGCTCGCCCGCGCCGGGATCGTCGGGAAGCGTGGGCGCGGTGATGGGCTCCTCGTCGAGAGAGCGCAGCGTGTCGGCGTCGCCCGCGGCGTGCAGCACCCCGTAGGCCACCGGC
>CANMAT010000677.1 GCA_947494865.1 Deltaproteobacteria bacterium | reverse complement strand
GAGGCTCTTCGAGAAGCGAGACATCGGGTGGCGGGCACCTTGCGCTGGGCGTCGCGCCGCGTCAACGGCCACATGTGCCGCGAGGCGCGCGGCTCAGGCGCTCTTGCCAGGCTCCTTGGTGTCTTGCGGGAGGCGAGCGGGATCGTCGCCGGAGCCCTCCTTCAAGCCGCGCTTGAAGTTGGCGATGCCCTCGCCGATACCCTTGCCAAGCTCGGGGATCTTCGCGGCGCCGAAGAGCAGCACCACCAGCACAGCGATTACGATGAGCTCAGGAGCTCCGAGTCCGAACATAGGATTGTGCCTTCTTGTGGGGTCGTCGATGCGCTACGAGGCCGTAGCGAGCGGTCTGCACCGTATCACGCCCGCGCGCGCTTTCACCACCCGCCCGGCCGACCGCGCGTGAGAAGCCGAGGCCCGTTGGTGCGTAGGAGCCCGCTGACCTTCGCGCGGATTGTCTGTGCGGAGGGCCAAGGCTGGGAAGAGGCTTCTCAGCAAGCGTGGCGAGAGGGTATAATCGTCGCGCCGTAGGTTCTGTCTCCGTTCCGGTGCGCAGCCGCAGCATGTGGTTGAGGGTGCTTCCGGTCGGATTCTCGCAGTGTCACTCGATACCTGTCCCGAAGGAGCACCCACATGTCGAACACCCCCAAAGATCCCTCTGACGCGCCCAAGACCCTCCGCGATGAAGACATCGTCACGCAGCCCGACACCGCTCGCCGCTCGGTGATGGCCGTCGTCGGCGCCACCGTGCTCGGCGCGGCCTCGAAGGCCATCACGGGCTGCATCGTGGCGCAGCCGCAGCCCGTCATTCAGCAGCCCGTGATGCAGACGACCGCGGGCGGCACCGTCGTCGTGCAGCAGGGCCGCGCGGGCGTCACCGACAACGACCAGGGGCAGTTCGCCGACCCGGTGAACAACGGCCGCGGCGGCTACCGCGGCGTGGTCACGGGCATGACCGACGGCGACTCGGGCACCTACTCCGACCCGGTGAACCAGGGCCGCGGCCACTTCGGACGCGGAAACGCCACGGGCCTCACCGACGGCGACTCGGGCTCGTGGTCCGACCCCGTCGGCAACGGCCGCGGCACGGCGCGCTTCTCCAACACAGGCGTCACCGACGGCGACTCGGGCAACTGGTCCGACCCCGTCGGCGGCGGCCGCGGCCACCGCTGAGCGCGTCGCACCGCGCGCGCGTTCCCCCTCTCTTTCAAAGCCCCCGCAGCCCCCAATGACCTTCACGCTCGAACGCCTCATCGCGCCCATCGGCCGCGACGAATTTCTGCGCGCCCACTGGGAGGCTCAGCCCCTCGTGGTGCGCCGCGAAGACCGCAACTACTGGCGCGAACTGCTCACCGTCGACGACCTAAACCGCGTGCTCACCACGCGCAACATGCACCACCCCGGGGTGGGCCTGATCACCGCCGAGCGCAAGATCGCCGCCGAGGATTTCGCCTATCCCAGCGGCCTCGTCGACACGGCGCGGCTCTACCGACACTTCGCTGACGGCGCCACCATCAGCCTCAACGGCTTCGAGGTCGAGCACCCCGCGCTCGCGGCCCTCTGCCGCTCGATGGAGCGCGAGCTCTCGACGCGCTTTCAAACCAACCTCTACTACACCCCCGCGAACGCGCAGGGCTTTCGCACCCACTACGACTCGCACGACGTGTTCGTGCTGCAGATGAGCGGCAGCAAGCACTGGCGGCTGTACAACTCCCCGGTCGAGCTCCCGTACCGCCGCCAGGAGTTCAAGCCCGACGAGCACACCTCGGGCGAGGTGACCGCAGAGTTCGTGCTCCACGAGGGCGACCTCGCGTACGTGCCCCGCGGCGTGATGCACGACGCCCGCACCACCGGCGAGGAGTCGCTGCACGTCACCCTGGGCGTGCTCTTCACCTCGTGGACCGATCTCATCGCCGAGTCGCTCGGCATGCTCGGGCTGAGCGATCCGCGCTTTCGCCGCGGGCTCCCGGCGGGCTTCGCGCACGCCGACTTCGACCGCACGAAGGCGCGGGCAGAGTTTCATTCGCTGCTCAAGCATTTCGCCGAGCGGGCCGACTTCGACGCAGCGATGGAGCACTTCGTCGACGACCTCGTCGACACGCGGCAGCCCTTGATCCCCGGGCAGATCGAGCAGATCCGGCGCCTCGCCGCGCTCTCGGTGAGCACGCCCGTCGCGCAGCGCTCGTTCCTCTACCGCGTGCGCGACGAGGGCGAGCACGCCGTGCTCCAGGTGTACGGCAACCGCGTCACCTTCCCCCGCTTCGCGCTCGACGCCCTGCGCTACGCGATGGAGCACGAGTCGTTTACGCCCGCCGACCTGCCGGGCCTCGACGACGAGGGCCGCCTCACGCTCGTGCGGCGCCTCGTGCGCGAGGGCGTGCTCACGCTCTCGTAGGAGCCCTTCACTCTCGATCGCGCGGCGGCGGCGCAGCCACCACGTGGAGCCCGCCGCGCACCTCTTCCATCACCGCTCTCATGCGCGCGAGGCGCTCGCGGTCGACCGCCGCGAGGTCGTTGCGCTCGCCCGCGTCGGTCGCGAGGTTGAACAGCATGAAGCGCCCGCTCCCGCGCTCGAGGAGCTTGTAGCCCTCGAACACCAGCGCGCGCCGCAGGCTGTTGTATGGCCCCTCTGGGAGCTCGACGTAGATCGGCCGCTCGGGCTGCTCGGCGGTGAGATCGCCCATGAGGCTCTGCCCCGAGAACGCGTCGGGCGCACCCGCCGCCGGCGGTGCGACGCGCAGGAGCTCGAGCAGCGTCGGCGCGAGGTCGATCTGGCCGCGCGGCGTGGTCACCCTGCGCGCCGCCACGCCGGGAACGTGCATCACCCACGGCACGCGCACCAGCTCGTCCCACACCTCGACGCCGTGGTAGCTCATGCCGTGCTCGTTGAAGGCCTCGCCGTGGTCGGCGGTCACCACCACCACGGTGCGCCGCGCCACGTCGCCGGGGAGCGCGCGCAGCGCGTCGAGCACGCGGCCGATCTGCCGGTCGGTGTTCATCACCTCGCGGTCGTAGCGGCCGCGCTCGCCGCGCGCGAACAACGGCAGGTCGCGGTGCTCCACGTACTGCTTGTGCGGGTCGAAGAAGTGAACCCACTGAAAGAATCGCCCCGCAGCGTTCTCGGGCTGCTGGAGCTGCGCGATCGCGCGGTCGGCCACGGCGGCGTCGGCCGAGGTGGTCTCCTGCCCGTCGCCCTCGGGCTTCGCCGTGAGGTCCCACGCGTCGACGCCCTGCGCGAGCCCGAAGCGCCGCTCGAAGTAGAAGTGTGACGCCGCTCCGAAGGTGCGAAAACCGCTATCTTTCAAGCGTTCTGCAAGAAACACGTTGGGCGGCGTGTAGCGCGTGAAGTGCTCGCCATCGCGCGCACACTCGGTGGGGTAGCGGCCCGTCATCATGGGGCCGATCGCGCGGCCCGTGTACGAGCTGATCGCGTAGCCGCGTTCGAAGACCACCGACTCGGCCGCGAGCGCGTCGAGG
>CANMAT010000676.1 GCA_947494865.1 Deltaproteobacteria bacterium | reverse complement strand
CTCGCAGCGCATCATGGTGGCGCAGGCCGCAGGGCGCCCCGCGGCGCCCGCGCGCCCGCAGCCCGGCGTCGCGCGCGCGGCGCCCGTCGCGCCCAACACGCGGATCGTTCGCATCGAGCGCCGCGCCGCGCCCGCCGCCGCGACGCCTGCACCCGCGTCTGCGGCTTCGCCCGCACCCGCGCCTGCGGCTTCGCCCGAAGCCGCGCCGACTGCGCCCGCCGCGCCTGCGCCGTAGCCACTCACGGCGATGGGCGTCTATCCTCCCGCGCAATCATGCAGAACCTCTCGCGCTCGCTGAAGGTCGGTGCGCTGCTCATTGCGGCTGCGGTGGCCGCGGTGGTGCTGTGGCGCACGCTCTTTCAGCGCGGCGCGAGCTCGGACACCTACGTGGTGCACGCGGTGTTTCGCGACGCGACGGGGCTCGTGGTGCGCTCGCGGGTGCTCACCGCGGGCATCGCCATCGGCGAGATCTCGCGCATTCGACTCGAGAACGGCATGGCGCGCGTCGACGTGCGCGTGAACGGTGAGATCCCCCTCTATCGCAACGCGACCATCGCGCGCCGCGCGGTGTCGGTGCTCGGCGAGTACCTGCTGGTGGTGACGCCGGGCAACGCGCCGGAGCCGCGCATCGCGCCGGGCGGGCGCATCTCCAACGTGCTCGAGGGCTCGAGCACCGATCAGATCATGGAGAACGTCGCGGCCATCACCGAGCGCGTGCGCCAGGTGTCCGACCGCGTCGCGTCGGCGCTCGGCACGCAAGAGGCCAGCGACGACATGCGCACCACGCTCCGCAACATTGCGCAGCTGTCGGCCGAGGTGAACCGCACCGTCGCGGCCAACACCACGTCGCTCACGCGCACCATTCAAAACGTAGATCGCGTGACGACGCAGTCGGCGCCCGACATACAAGCCACGCTGGTGAACCTCCGCGAGTCGACCGATCGGCTCGCGCAGATTCTGGGCCGCGGCCAGGGGCGCGACGACAACACGGTGACCCAGGTGCAGGAGGCGACGCGCAACATCGCCGAGGCCACGGGCGACCTGCGCGAGGCGCTCTCGCACGTGAACAACGTGGCGGGCGCCGTCGACCGCGGCGAGGGCACGGCGGGGCGCCTCCTGCGCGACGAGACGCTCATCGACGAGGTGCAGGGCGCCGCGCAGAGCGTCAACGACCTTGTGGGGCCCATCGCGCGGCTCCAGACGATCGTGGGCCTCCGCAGCGAGTATCAGTTTATTTCGAACACGCTGCGGAGCTACGTCGAGGTGCGGCTGCAGCCCCGTGAGGACAAGTACTACCTCCTCGAGATCGTTCAAGATCCGCGCGGCGTCACCAGCACCGAGAGCGAGATCACCGACTCGACGGACCCGATGCAGACGCCGCAGGTTCGCACCGTGCGCCGCACCACCACCGACGGCTTTCGCTTCTCGGTGATGTTCGCGCAGCGCTTCGGCCCCGCCACGTTTCGCTTCGGCATCAAGGAGTCGACGGGCGGCTTCGGCGTCGACCTGCACCTCCTCGACGACGCCCTCGAGATTCGCACCGACCTCTTCAATTTCGGCGAAGACGTGAACCCCCGCATGCGCATCACGGCGGCGTACGAGATCCTGCGGCGCGCGTGGATCATCGGCGGCGTCGACGACATCTTCAACCCCGACCGCTTCGACTACTTTCTCGGCGCGCAGCTTCGCTTCAACGACGAAGACCTCAAGTCGATCCTGCCCTTCGCGGGCGGGCTCGCGGGCGGCGCCGGCGGCGGTCGATAGGGCTCTCACAGCGCACGCCATGCCCCTCTACGAAGTTCGCAACCTCACTCGCCGCTACGGCGGCGCCGACGGCGGCCGCGTGGCGCTCCACGGCGTGACGCTCACCCTCGAGAAGGGCGAGCTCGTGGCCATTCTGGGCACCTCGGGCAGCGGCAAGAGCACCCTGTTGAACGTGCTCGGCGCCCTCGACCGCGACTACAGCGGCGAGGTGCTGCTCGACGGCAGAGAGCTCCGCGGGCTCACCGACGACGCCGCCGCCGCGCTGCGCCAGCGCACGCTGGGCTTCGTGTTTCAGGGCTTTCACCTCGTGCCCTCGTGGAGCGTGCGGCAGAACGTGGGGCTCCCCGCGAGCTTCGCCCCGACGCCCGTCGCCGACCTCGCGAGGCGCGTCGACGAGGCGCTCGAGCGGGTGGGCCTCGCGGGGCGCGGCGACGACCTCCCCGCGGCGCTCTCGGGCGGTCAGCGGCAGCGCGTGGCCATCGCGCGGGCCCTTCTTCTCAAGCCCCCGGTGCTGCTCTGCGACGAGCCCACGGGGAGCCTCGACCACGCGACGGGCGCGTCCATTCTCGCGCTCTTCGAATCGTTGCACCGCGACGAGGGGTTCACGGTGATCATGGTGACCCACGAGGAGCGCGTGACGGCCATCGCGCGCCGCGTGCTTCGCATCGAAGACGGTCGCCTCGTCGACGACCGACGCCAGAGCCCGAAGGAGACCGCGTGAGAGCCGCCGCCCTCGTCGACCTCGTCGCGCGCGACCTCAAGCGCTCGCTCCGTACGTTCTCCGTGGCCGCGGTGGGCATCACCGTCGGTGTTGCTACCCTCGCGTTCTTTCTCGCCCTCTCGGCGGGCATGCGCGAGGTGGTGCTCGGGCGCATCTTCCCCTTGGACCGCGTCGAGGTGATTCCCCCCGAGACGAGCGTGGGGTCGGTGCTCTCGGTGCTCGGGGCAGCGCCCGCGGGCATCGAGCCCTCGCAGGTGAGCGCCCTGCGTCGTGTGCCGGGCGTGCGCGCGGTGCTGCCCCGCATGCGCTTCGCGTTCCCCACCTCGGGCCGCGGGGGCAGGGCCATCTTCGGCCGCGACGTGGGCGCGGGCGAGATCCCCGCCGACGGCGTCGACCCCGCGCTCGTGCGCCCCGACCTGCTGCAAGGTGCGGACTTCAGCGACCCCGACGCGCGCTCGTCGCACCGCGCGTGCAACCCCACCGCGGTGTGCGGCGAGGGCGAGTACTGCGTCTATCCGCAGATTCCGTGGCCCACGACGCCGCCGCAGGTGGGGCGCTGCGAGCTGCCCATTCCCGCGGTGGTGTCGCCGTACCTCGTCGAGGTGTTCGACGGGGTGATCGCGCCGTCGCACCGCCTGCCGCGCCTGGGAGGCGTTCTGTTGCGTCAGGCCAACGGCCTCGTGCTCGAGTGGGATCTTGGCCGCGCGGGCCTCGGCAGCGCGCGCCAGGGCACGCCGCGGCGCGTGTACGCGAAGCTCGTGGGCATCTCGCGCCACGCGATGGATCTCGGCATCACCGTGCCCCTCGACGTCGCGCGGCGGCTCAACCGCGAGTACGCCGGCGAAGACGCGGCGGGATCGTTCTCGAGCGTGGTGGTGTACCTCCGCGACGCCTCGGAGCTCACGCGCGTGAGCGGCGCCGTGCGCGCGCAGGGCCTCGAGGTGCGCACCAGCGGCGCCGAGCAGATGGGCCTCCTCGTCACGGCCATCACCG
>CANMAT010000675.1 GCA_947494865.1 Deltaproteobacteria bacterium | reverse complement strand
GTATCAGCTCTTCTTCGACGCGCTCAACAGCCGCTTCGCGGGCCGCGAGAACCTCACGCACCTGGCGATGTATGCGCGCGCGCCGGGCTTCATCCCGCGCATCAACACCGAGGCAGCGCTCGTGCTGCGCTTCGACCTCGGACAGCTCACCACGGGCAGCGGCAACCTCAACCAGGCACTCTACGACGCGGGCACGTATCTGCGCGTCTCGTACGCGCTCTCGTCGTCGCGGCCCACCGACGCGCTGGCGCTCACGTTCTTCCCCTTCGACACCGACCGATTTCGCCTCGGCTACCTCTGGGATCTCTCCTGGGGCGGCAACGATGTTTTTCCGCGCCGCGTGGGCCCCTCGCCGGGCATGAAGCTCTCGCTCGACGTCGGCGCGCTGTCTCTCTGGGCGGGCTTCAAGACCGCGAGCATCGTGGTGCCCCTCGAGGTTGTCACCTCGTCGCGCGACATCGAGATCGTCCGCGTCGAAGAGACGCAGTACGCGGCCCTCGGCGGCATCGGCGTGCGTGTCAACGACATGTTTCGCATCGACCTGTCGGGCGGCTGGTTCGGCCAGGGGCGCTTCGACTTCGCGGGCGTTCGGGGGCAGCCCGTGTACATCGTCGGCGGCTCAGCGCGCGCCATCCTGTCGCAGGGGCTGCGCACGTCGCAGTCGCTCGACATGATGCTCTACCGTAACGACCCCACGTCTCCCTTCGTGGCCTTCGCCCCCGAGACATACACGCCCGGCCGTGTCCAGTGGAGCGTCTCCGCCGAGGCGACGGCCATCGCCCAGAACCTCGCCGACATCTCCAACCCCGGGCGCACGGCGTTGCAACCTGGGCTCGCGGGTGCGATCCAGGCGCGGCTCAAGTACGGCTACCTCGGCGTGGGGCTCACCGGCCTGTACCGTGACGCGGCATTCCTGCTGCGCAACGTGCCCAGCTTCATCCCGTTTCAGACCTTCCCCTCCGACGCGCAGGTCGACCCCGAGTACTTCGTCGCGGGGCAGGTCGACTACGCGTTTACGGCGGCGCACCTCGTCCCGAGCCTCATCGTCGGCATGCAGTTCCCCGCCACGTTTCGGTCGACGGTGAGCGAAGGCTCGCTCCAATCGCTCCGCACGCTGGTGATCCGTCGGGCGGGCAACTTCTCGATCCTCCCACCGGGCGAGGGCGCTGTCCCAATCCTCTCTGCCCGCGCCTCGCTCCGATGGGATCTGTCCACCATCATGGCCGGTGTGGTGTGGGTTCAATACGTCGCCGACGCCAACGCGACGCTGTTGCAAGTCGACTCGACTGGCACGCGGCAGGTGCGAATCTTTCAGTCGCCTGATCAGCTCGGCTTCGGCATCACGATGCAGGCTCGCTTCTAGGCAAGCGCAATCAATCTTCGCACGTCATCCATCAGGGCCTTGCAGGTCCTCCAACGACGACGGCCTTACGCGCGTGAACGGCTCATGCCCTACGATAGGTAGAAACAACAAAGGCCAAACAGGATTACCCCTGATTGGCCTCTTGAGTCTATCTTTGCGGAGCGGGTGAAGGGATTCGAACCCTCGACGTCAACCTTGGCAAGGTTGCACTCTACCACTGAGTTACACCCGCAAATCGTATGTTCTGATCGCTCTTGCAGCGTGCCTTAAACCTCTAATAAAACCGCTTGGAAAGCTTGTTCTATCGGAGGAATCGGCACGTCTGCTGGAGCGGGTGAAGGGATTCGAACCCTCGACGTCAACCTTGGCAAGGTTGCACTCTACCACTGAGTTACACCCGCAGCGCGTGAACGGGTGAGTACCGCCACCGCTGCAGAGCGTCAAGAAAAAATAGCTCACTCGTGGCGGAGGCCCTCGACGGGGGTAAGGCGCGCGGCCCACACCGCTGGAACGAACGAGGCGGCGAGCGCGACGAGCATCGCCACGATGCCCGTGAACGCAAACTCCGCGACGCTCGGCTGAACGGGAACGTAACGAATCAGGTACACCTGCGGGTCGAGGGGAAAGCGGTACCGCATCAGGAGCCAGCAGTTGAGCGCGCCGCAGGCGAGGCCGAGGCCCGTTCCAAGCGCGCCGATGGCGAGGCCCTGCGTGAGAAAGATGCGCAAGATGGCGCCCTCGGTGGCGCCCATGGCCTTCAAGATCGCGATCTCGCGGCGCTTGTCGAGCACCACCATCACGAGGGTGGCGATCACGTTGAAGGCCGCGATCACGATAATGATGGTGATCACGAACGAGAGGGCGAGCTTCTGCAGCGCGAGCGCGGTGAAGAGGTTGTGGTTGAGCGCCTCCCAGTCGAGGGTGTGGTAGGGCCCGCCGCCGAGGCTGCGCTCGATGCGTCGGCCGATGGCGCGCGCGCGGTCGATGTTGCGCACCTTCACCTCGACGCCCGTCACCGCGTCGCCCTGGTCGAAGAAGCGCTGCGCTTGCCAGATGTCGACATACACGAGGCGCGAATCGTACTCGTCGAAGCCCGCGTCGAAGACGCCCACCACGCGAAAGTCTCTCGCGCGCGGCGTTGCGCCGTGGCGCACGAGCGCCGCATCCGCGCCCGTTAGGGGCGAGATGATGCGAACCTGATCGCCCACGTTGAGCGAGAGGTTACGCGCGAGGGTCTTGCCCACGATAACGCCAGGCATCACCGAGAGGGCGTTGGTGTCGGTGCGCGAGGCGTCGCGGGCGACATCACGGGCGAGGGCATCGAGGGGGTCTACGCCGCCCGGACCCTCACCTGGAAGGTCATAGGCGGGCGTCGCACCCGGAGGCAGTAGGTCTTCGCGCGCGCGCGCGGGCGTCGGCGGCAGAACGGCCGGTGACTCTCGTGGCGGGGCAAGAGGCTCATCGAGCGTCGGGCGGTGAGGCGCACGGATGCCCGCAAGCTCATTGCCTGCGCGAGCAATGTAGTCGTCGAGGGTCGTGTCGCGCGCGGCCGCCGGGTCGTCGCGGGTGGCGCTCGGCGCGCTGCTGCCAGGCGCTCGAAGGCCCCGAATGCTGCCCCGCTGCAGGTACGTGGGCAGGTCGAGCACATCGCCGAGGCGGTCGGGGTCAACACCCTTTACGAGTACGCCCGCGATACGCTCGCCGCGCGTGATCATCATCGGGTTGATGAGGAAGGGAGCGGCGCCCGTGACGCCAGGCGTAGCTCGCACCGTCGCCATCACCTCGCGGTACTCGGTGAAATCCCAGCCGTACTTGAGAACCAGAACGTGTGCGTTGACGCCCAGCACCTTGTCTCGAAACGCGTCTTGAAAGCCTGACGTGATCGCGAGCACCGCAGAGAGCGCCCACACGCCGAGCGCGATGCCGACAATGGCGATCACGCCGATCACGGAGACGAACGTGTGCCGCCGGGCACGAAGATGACGAACCGCTACGGTGAGGGCGAAGTCCACGGTCCGGTGGTGTAACCGTTCCTTTGCGAGAAGCCAACCCGCGTCGAGCCCGCGGGACCGGCGCCCGAGGCGGTGTCGACACATTGCGCGGGCGTGGAGGTCGCC
>CANMAT010000674.1 GCA_947494865.1 Deltaproteobacteria bacterium | reverse complement strand
GGCCTGGTTCTAATGCCCGACCCCTTTCTCGACGTGCTGCGCTCGGCCCGCCAGGGACGCTTCAAGGTGCTTCTGGGCATGGCCGCGCGCGCCTGCGCAATCACGGCGCAGAGCGCCCCCGGCGCGGGCACCACCTTTACGGTGCTGCTCCCCCACGAACGATCCGACTGAGCCGACGAGGGTCGTAGCGCGGCGCGCGACGCTCGTACTAGACTCCGCCCCCCCTTAACCGAGGAGTTGCCATGAAGATCGGTCGCAACGACCCCTGCCACTGCGGCTCGGGTCAAAAGTACAAGAAGTGTCACCTCGCCGCCGACGACGCCGAGCGCGCCGCCGCCGCGAAGCCCGCCGAGAGCGCCCCCGCCGACGCCGAGGCGCCCGCCGCCGACGCCCCCGTGACTCCGCGCGGAGGCCCCGTGGCACGCCCCGCGGGCACCATCGGCGGCCGCGCCAAGCTCCCCGCCGCCCCGCCGCCGCCCCCCGCGCGCCGCCGCGCCGTCTGAGCCGCTACGCGCTCGCCTTCGCCACGTCGGCGTAGCCCTCGGCCTGCAGTCGAAACATCCGCGCGTAGGTGCCGTCGGCCGCGAGCAGCGCGGCGTGTGTGCCCGCCTCGACCACCCTTCCGCCCTCGAACACCACGATGCGATCGGCCATGCGCACGCTCGCGAAGCGGTGGGTAATGAGCAGCGCCGTGCGCCCCGCCTTGAGCTCTTTGAAGCGCTGAAACACCTCGTGCTCGCTCTCGGCGTCGAGGGCCGCGGTGGGCTCGTCGAGCACCAGCAGCGCGCTCGGTCGCATGAAGGCCCGCGCGAGCGCCACGCGCTGCCACTGGCCCACGCTCAGGTCGTCGCCGCCGAAGGCGCGACCGAGGGCGGTGTCGAGCCCCTTGGGGAGGCGCTTCACCACGTCGCGCGCGCCGGCGTCATCCACGGCGCGCTCGATGGCCGCGCGGTCTTCGCGGCGCGGGAGCCACCCGACGCCCACGTTGTCGGCCATGCTGAACTGAAAGCGCACGAAGTCTTGAAAGATCACCCCGACGCGCGTGCGAACCTCGCTCGCGTGCAGGGTGGCGGTGTCGACGCCGTCGAGCAGAATGCGCCCGCTCGTCGGGCGGTAGAGCCCCACGAGGAGCTTCACGAGCGTGGTTTTTCCCGCGCCGTTGCGGCCCACGAGGGCGAGCGTCTCGCCCGGTTCGAGGGTGAGCGTCACGTCGGTGAGCGCGTCGCGCTCGGCGCCGGGGTAGCGGTACGAGACGTTCTCGAAGCGCACCGACGGGGGCGCGCGCACCGCGTCGGGCGCGTCGACGAGGGGGCGGTCGGGCTCGTCGTCTTCGATGGCCAGAAAGCCGAAGAGCATCGACATGAAGAGGTTGCGCTCGTACATGCTCGCGACCGAGAGCAGGGCGCGCTGCACGATGCTCTGACCGCGGGTGAACACCGCGAGGTAGAGGGTCATCGCGCCGAGGGTGATGGCCCCGTGCGCGGCGCGCGACGCGATGAGCAGGTACACGCCGTAGAGCGTGGCCGACGAGGCCGTAGAGAGCGCGAAGAGCCACCGCGCGCGGCGCCGCGAGAGGGTCGACTCTTCGGCGTGAAAGCCCAGGTGAATGCTGCGATACCACTCGGTGAGCCAGCGCCCGAGCGAGAAGAGCTTCACCTCTTTGACGGTGGCCTCGGAGGTGAGCACCCCCTCGAGGTAGAAGAGCTGCCGGTTGCGCTGCGCGCGCGCGCTCTGCCGCTCGAACGAGAGGCGCCCGAAGTACCCCTCGCCCAGAAACGACGGCACCGACGAGAGCACCAGCAGCGCGATGGCCCACGCGCCCAGCGAGGCCAGCAGCGACGCGTAGCCCGCGAAGGTGATCACCGCGCGAAAGAGCGACACCGTGTCGGTGAACATCGACCACGGGCGCGAGCTCGCCTCGCGGCGCGCCTGCATCATGCGGTTGGCGAAGTCGGGGTCTTCGAAGTGCGGGTACGACACGTCGAGGGCCTTCTCGAGAATGAGCACGTTCACGTGCAGCCCGAGCTCCGACCGCAAGAGCGTGGCCTGGTGCGCCTCGAGCTGCGCGAGGAGCTTCTGCGCGCCCACCACCGCGAACTCGACGCCCACCCACACGAGCGCCGCGCGCACCGACGCGTCGTCGCCGTGCCGCGCGGCGGAGAGCACCACCGCGTCGACGATGTGCTTCGCCACCCACACGAGCGCCACGTCGCCCACGGCGCCCAGCGCCTGCGTGAGCGCGTAGGCCGCGAGGCGCCACCGCGCGATCGAGGCCACCATCGCGAGCGTGCGCCCCACGTTGCGGAGCGTCTCGCTGCGGTCGGCGGGCGGTGCGGCGGCGTCGGTCATCGCGAGTGGGATGCTACGCGAGGGCGCGCGAGGGCGTCGCCTGCCCGTTCAGGTAGCCGCGTGCCGCTGATCGGAGACCACCCTGCCGTCGACCAGCTCGATGGTGCGGTCGCAGCGCAGCGCGAGCCGCGGGTCGTGCGTCACGAGGAGAAACGCCACCCCCAGCTCGCGGTTGAACTCTCGCATCACCTCGAAGATCTGGTCCGCCGTCTTCGTGTCGAGGTTGCCCGTGGGCTCGTCGGCGAGCACCAGCGGCGGTTCGAGCGCGAGCGCCCGCGCGATGGCCACGCGCTGCTGCTGTCCTCCCGACAGCTCGCTCGGCCGCGCGTCGGCCTTCTCGCCGAGCCCCACGCGCTCGAGGAGCTTGCGCGCGCGCGGAACCATCGCCTTCGCCGTGCGCCCCTCGGCGGCGATCATGGGCATCATCACGTTCTCGACCGCGCTGAGCCCCGGCAACAGGTGATGAAACTGAAACACGAAGCCCAGCGTGCGGCCGCGCAGGCGCGTGAGGCCCGCGTCGTCGAGGGCGGTGGTCTCTTCGCCCGCGATGGCCAGCGTGCCCTTCGTGGGCCGGTCGAGCAGGCCCAGTATGTTCAGCAGCGTGCTCTTGCCCGAGCCCGACGGGCCCACGAGCGCCGCAAACTCGCCGCGCTCGATGCGCAGGTCGATGCCCTTGAGCACCTCGGTGACCACCTTGTCGCCGAAGGATTTGAACACCCCCTGGAGGAGCAGCACGGGCTCAGCCATTGCGAATCGCCACGGCGGGGTCGAGGCGCGCCGCGCTCCTCGCGGGGAGCACCGCCGCCAGCACGCCCGTCGCCAGCGCCACGCCCGCCGACCGCGCGATGAGCGCGACGCTCACGGTGATGGGAAACATCGCCGACCCGTCGGCGTTGCGCATCGCCCCCGCGAAGGCCGCGCCGAGGCCCGCGCCCAGCGCCGTGCCCAGCACCGAGCCCAGCGCGCCCACCATGGCGCCCTGCAGAAGAAACACCCGCAGCACCGTGCCACGCGACGTGCCCATCGCGCGCAAGATGCCGATCTCTTTGCCCTTCTTCACCACCGACACCACGAGCACGCTCGCGATGCCCATGGCCACCGCGAGGATCACGAAGAACTGAATCATCTGGCTCG
>CANMAT010000673.1 GCA_947494865.1 Deltaproteobacteria bacterium | reverse complement strand
GTTTCGCCTCGACCGCCAGGGCGAGGCCGCGCGCTTCGCGGCGCACGACACCATCGCCGAGCGCAAGCTCCTGTGGCACGGCACCAACGTCGCCGTGGTGGCCGCCATCCTCGGCACGGGCCTGCGCATCATGCCCCACTCCGGCGGCCGCGTCGGCCGGGGCATGTACTTCGCGTCGGAGAACGGCAAGTCGATTCAGTACATCGGCCCGTCGGGCGACACGGCCATCATGTTTCTCGCCGAGGTGGCCCTGGGCAAAGAGCACTCGATCTGGCAAGACGACTCGTCGCTGCGCACCGCCCCGAAGGGATTCGACAGCATCGTGGCGCGCGGCCACACGGAGCCCGACCCCACGGAAGACATCTCGTGGACCTTCGACGGCAAGAAGGTCGCCGTGCCGCAGGGCGCGCCCATCAAGCAGAAGCAGTGGGCCAAGAGCTCGTTCACGCACTCCGAGTACCTCGTGTACTCCGAGAGCCAGGTGCGGCTCCGCTACGCGCTTCGCATCAAGATCCGGTAGCGCCGCTTCGAAGATCCGGCGCGCACGGCGCGGGGCGGCTGCGATACGATCGCGTCGCCCATGCGCAGACCCGACGCCGCGCCCCCCCTCCACGAGTCTGATCCGAGCGAGCTCGCGTCGACCCTCGCGCTCGCTCACACCGTCGACACCTCCGTCGTGGCCCAGGGCCCCGCGGCGCCCTTCGCCGACCGCGTGCCGCTGGCCGAGCCCTACCGCGATCAGGGCGAGGTCGCGCGCGGCGGCATGGGCTCCGTGCGCAGCGCGTGGGACAGCGGCCTCGAGCGCCACGTCGCGGTGAAGATCGTCTCGCCCCGCCTCTCGAACGACCCCGTCGCCCTGCAGCGCTTCGTCGAAGAGGCGCGCATCACCGCGCAGCTCGACCACCCCAACATCGTGCCCGTGCACCTGCTCGCCCACGCCCCCGACGACAGCCCCTGCCTCGCCATGAAGCTCGTGCGAGGCCGCACGCTCTCGGCCCACCTCGCGACGCTGCCGGCGCCCCCGTGGCCGCCGTCGGTGCTCGACGAGGTGCTCGGCATCTTCTTGAAGGTGTGCGACGCCGTCGCGTTCGCGCACAGCAAGGGCGTGGTGCACCGCGACCTCAAGCCCGAGAACATCATGGTGGGCACCTTCGGCCAGGTCTACGTGATGGACTGGGGCATCGCGAAGGTTCTCCCGCGCGCGTCCGATGCGCCCGCCGCGCAAGCCCCGCCGGGGCAGCCCGCGTCGGCGCGGGGGCCCATGGGCACGCCCGTTTACATGTCGCCCGAGCAGGCGCTGCGCTACGAGCCCGACATCAACGAGCGCACCGACGTGTTTCTCCTGGGCGCGGTGCTCTACGAGGTTCTCACCGGGCGCCCGCCGCATCAGGGGCCCAACCTCGTGGCCGTACTGTACCGCGCCATCACGGCCACCGTGGTTCCCCCGAGCGAGGCCGCGCCCGAGCGCCACGTGCCGCCCGCCATCGCGCGCGTCGCGATGCGCGCCATGGCCCGCGAGCAGTCGCAGCGGTACGCGTCGGTCACCGACCTCAAGCGAGACGTCGAGCGCTTTCTCCGCGGCGACGAGCGCGCCCCCGAGAAGACCTTCGCGCCCGGCGAGGCGGTGATCGTCGAGGGCGAAGAGGGCCGCGCGGCCTACGTCATCGTGTCGGGGCGCTGCGTGGCCTACAAGGTGCGCGACGGCGCGCGCGTCACGCTGCGCGAGATGGGCCCCGGCGAGGTGTTCGGCGAGACGGCGGTGATCACCGCGCGCCCCACGTCGGCCACCGTCGAGGCGCTCGAGGCGCTCACGGTGAAGGTGGTCACCCGCGAGGCACTCGCCGAGTCGGTGGGGCTCCACACGTGGATGGGCGCGTTCGTGCGCTCGCTGGCCGAGCGCTTCCGCGAGGTCGACGATCGCCTGCGGGCCCTCGAGCACGCCACGGGGCGCGCCACGCTGAGCCCGCCGCGCGAGGGGTGACTCAGCCCGCGGCCTCGGTGAGCCCGTCGCCCGCGCGCACGTAGCGGCGGTTGCACCCGGGGCACCCGAGCGAGGGCGTGAGCTTGGTGCCGCAGCGGCAGACCCAGCCCATGATCTTCGCGGGCACGCCGCCCACGAGCGCGAAGGCGGGGACATTCTTCGTCACGACGGCGCCGGCGGCCACGAAGGCCCCCTCGCCCACGTCGTGGCCGCACACGATGGTGACGTTGGCGCCGATGGAGGCGCCGCGGCCCACGCGCGTGTCGCGGTACTCGTCTTTGCGGGGAAACGCCGCGCGGGGGTTGACCACGTTGGTGAACACGGCGCTCGGCCCGACGAACACGTCGTCTTCGAGGGTGACGCCGTCGTAGAGGCTCACGTTGTTCTGCACGCGCACGTTGTCGCCGAGGCGCACGCGGTTGCCGACGTAGCAGTTCTGGCCGAAGGAGCACGCGCGGCCCACCACCGCGCCGGGCATGATGTGGCAAAAGTGCCAGACCTTGGTGCCCTCGCCGAGGGTGGCGCCGTCGTCGACGATCGCGCTGGGGTGAACGTAGTAGCTCGAGCCGTCGGACATCGCGGTACTCCTCGCGCCGCGCGTGTACCACGGCGCGCTCGCGGGGCGCGAGGGTAAGCCTTCAGTCGTCGCTGCCCGCGCGCAGCGCGGCGAGCACGTTGAGGTCTTCGAGGGTGGTCATGTCGCCGCGCGACTCGATGCCGCCGGCCACCTCCTTCAAGAGCCTGCGCATGATCTTGCCGCTGCGGGTCTTGGGGAGCGCGTCGGCGAAGCGAATCACGTCGGGCTTCGCGAAGCGGCCGATCTCTTGTGCGACGTGCTCCATGAGCGTGGCCTTGAGCTCGGGGCTCGCGCTGTGCCCCGGTCGCAGCGACACGAAGCACACGAGCGCCTGCCCCTTGAGCTCGTCGGCGCGGCCCACCACGGCGGCCTCGGCGACGGCCTTGTGCGACACGAGCGCGCTCTCGATCTCGGCGGTGCCGAGGCGGTGCCCCGCGACGTTCACCACGTCGTCGATGCGCCCCACGATCCAGAAGTAGCCGTCTTCGTCGCGGCGCGCGCCGTCGCCGGTGAAGTACACGCCCTCGATCTCGCCGAAGTACGTGTTGCGAAAGCGCGCGTCGTCGCCCCACACGGTGCGCAGCATGGAGGGCCACGGGCGCTTCACCACGAGAAAGCCCCCCTCGTTGGGGCCGCAGGGCGTGCCGTCGCGGTGCACCACGGCGGGCTCGACGCCGAAGAACGGGAGCGTGGCGCTGCCCGGCTTCGTGGGCGTCGCGCCCGGAAGCGGCGCGATCATGATGGCGCCGGTCTCGGTTTGCCACCACGTGTCGACGATGGGGCAGCGCGCGTTGCCGATCACGCGCTGGTACCACATCCACGCCTCGGGGTTGATGGGCTCGCCCACGGTGCCCAGGAGTCGCAGCGACGAGAGGTCGCTCTTCATGGGCCACTGCTCGCCCCAGCGCATGAAGGCCCGAATGGCCGT
>CANMAT010000672.1 GCA_947494865.1 Deltaproteobacteria bacterium | reverse complement strand
TCGCAGCGCGCGCCCGGCGGGGCCGCGGGCGATGGCGCCGTCGCGGCGCTCGCGGGCGGCGCGAGGGGCTGCGCCGGGGGAGCGGGCGCGCGGTTGCACGCCGCCGCGAGCGTTGCCGCGAGGAGCGCGCGCCTCACGCGTCACCCGGGAGCGCGATGCGGGGGATGTAGCCCGTGCGCCGTTGCACGGGCAGGGCTTGCACCGCGACCGACGACACGAGGCGGTGCATGTCGTGAACGATGAAGCCCACGGCGTCGCCGTCTTCCCGCGCGGGAGGGAGCGGGTCGGCGGGCATCTCGGCGCGCGGGCGGTATTCGAACACCAGGGTCACGCGGTCGACGTGGTCGCGCTCCGAGGGGGAGCCCACGTCGCGCGCGAGGCTCGAGTACTCCTCGACGGGGAGCGTGAGGGGCACGGCGCGGCGGTGCGTCTCCCCGGCGCGTATGCGCGACGAGAGGGGCTTGTACACCTGGCGCAGCGCGATGCCCGGCGGCAACGGGGCCTGCGCGAACACGAGGCGCAGCGCGCGCCCGTGCACGAAGCGGTACACGCCGTAGGGGTCGGCGATGCGGCGCCCGGTGCGGTCGAGATCCCAGAGGCGGTCGGAGACGTACAGCTCCTCGCGGGCGGTGAGCTCGTAGCGCAGCGTGGCGTGGGGCGCGCTCCCGTCGACCTCGACGGACCAGCGGAGCGTGAAGGTGGCGTGCTCTTCCGTGGTGCTTGCGTGCATCGTCGTCTTCGCTGCCGTGGAGGGCGTCTATGGGGTGATCGGCGAGCCGTCGGGGTTGGCGTAGCCGCTGCCGTGGTCGGTGCGGCGGTAGGGGTAGTCGCGGTCGCTGAGGTAGTCGTTCTCGGCGGGCGAGCTCGGCGTGCCGGGGATGTCGTTGGCGCCGCCGGGGCGGTTTACGCCGCCGTCGATGTTCTGCCACTCCTCGTGGTTCTCCCAGCCGCCGCCCAGGGCCTCGCTCTGGCGGTTTATGCCGTACGCGTTGTGCTCGGCGTGACCCATCTCGTGAAAGAGCGTCGCGTCGGCGGGCTCCGGGGTGCCGCTGGGCCCCAGCACGATGTTGGGGTTGTACGCGATCTCCGTGGGCGAGCCCGCGTTGGCCACGGGGTTGCCCGCCGCGTCGCGCTGGAGCGCCGAGTTCTGCCACGTGCCCGTCGGCGTCGCGATGGAGTTGTTCCACCCGAAGCGCGCCGCGTCGGCGGCGTTGTACTCGCGGATGGTGACGTCGTGGCCGTTGGGGTTGTTCTGAATGTTGTTGAGCCGCTCGAGGCCCGAGGGCGTCGAGGCCATGATGCCCAGGTCGCGGAGCACCATGTTCTGAAAGTTGGGGTCGCTCCCGGGCTGAATCTTGAGGTTGTCGCCCACCGAGAGGCTGCCGTCGGCGTTGCGCGTGACGGCCAGCGGAAACGACGGCCCGCCCACGAGCACCAGCGCGGCGCCCGTGGTGATGGTGGCGGGCGCGAGCTCGAGCACGCGGCCCGCGAAGGGCCCCGGGCCGTTGAGCTGCACCGGCGTGCCGCTCACCGTGGTGGCGCCCGCGGAGGAGAGCGTCGCCGTGCCCGTGCCGTTGATCACCACGGTGGTGGCGTAGGTGCTCGACTCCGTCGAGTAGCTGTTCACCTTCGCGGCGAAGAACGAGATCTCGTCGTTCTCGAGCAGGATGGTGGCCCCGGCGCCCGTCGAGAGGGCGATCTTGCCCGGGGTGAGCGTGGCCGTGGCGCCCGCGCAGTCGAGGGTGATCTTCGCGGGGGCCTTGATCATCACCTCGTTCGTGGTCGACACGGTGAGGTCGCCCGTCACGCTGAGCGTGCCGTGCTTGCCGGGCTCGCCGTCGCGGCCGTCGACGGTGACGCTCTGCACCCCGCGCACGTGCACGGTCTGGTCGCCGTCGACGGTGACGCGCTGGCTCCCGTGCACGGTGGTGCTGTGGTTGCGCAGCACGAGCTCGCGCAGGTCGCGCTGGGCGCGGAGAAACACCTCCTCGGCGTGGGCGAGGTCTTCGAACGACAGCTCGTTGAAGCCGTGGCCGCCGGGCGAGCTGCGCGTGCGAATGGTGCTGCGCGTGCGACGCTCCACCGCCTCGCCCTGCGGCGGCGGCGGGTTGTGGAGGTTGTACACCGCCCCCGTGACGAGCGGCCGGTCGGGGTCGCCGTCGAGGAACTGCACCACGACCTCCATCCCGACGCGGGGGTTGAACACCACGCCCCACCCGGCGCCCGCCCAGGGCTGCGCCACCCGCACGCGGCACGAGCTGTTCTTCTCGCGCTGCGAGGCCACGCGCCGCTCGGGGCGCTCCCAGTGAAAGCGCACGAGCACGCGGCCGTGGGCGTCGATGTCGATCTCGTCCGTCGAGCCGCGGCGGGCGAGCACCACGGCGGTCTGCGGGCCGTGCACGATGGGGCGCGGCGTGGCGCGGCGCGGGCGAAACACGGCCGGCATGAGCACGCCCCGAAACTCGTTGCTGTACCGCGCGAGGTCGTCGCCGTGAAGGTCGTGGCCGCCCTCGTCGACGCGCCCCCGATGCTCTACGACGGCGAGGGTGTACGCCCCGAGGTTGGCGCCGTCCTCGTCGCGGAGGTGCATGCGTCGGCCGGGCGCGAAGCCCGTGACCACGCTGGTGCCGCTGCAGTGCTGGGCGTCGCCGGTGTGCTCCGAGTGGCGCACGTGGGCGCGGCGCGTGAGGTCGTCGCTCGCGTAGAAGGTCGCCCCCTCGTCGTAGTCGTGGAGCACGGCGCGCGCGGGGTACTCGTAGATCTGCCGCGCGTTCGTGGGACCGGGCACCTCGCGCGTCATCGACGCCTCGCGGCCCGGCGAGGCGGCCTCCGTGTCGAAGGGGCGGGTGAAGTCCCACTCGCGCAGCGCCACGCCCGTGGGCTGCAGCTCGACGTCGCGGCGAAACACCCGCACGGTCTCGACCTCGGCGGTGGCGCCGCCTTCGCCCATCACGCGCAGCGGCCCCAGCGCGGGGACCTCTTCGGGGAAGGCGTCGGCGGGCCCGTCTTCGACCAGCACGAGGCGCTCGGCGTCGCCGCCGTCGCGCACAAAATAGGTGATGCCCTCGTCGGCGAGGAGGCGCGTCACGAAGTCGAGGTCGCTCTCGTTGTACTGCGCGCAGTACTCCCGCACGGCGTAGTTCGAGGGGCGCAGCGCGGTGTCGTCGAGGGCGCCCTCGCTCTGGTAGACGCCCGCGTCGCGCAGCACCTCGCGCACCACGTCGAGCGCGCTGAGGTCTTGAAACATGCGCACGTCGCGGCGCTGCGACAGGAGCCACAGCGACGGCACCACGCGCAACCGCACGTGCCTGCGCGATCGGAACGTGCCGATGACCTCCGCCGCGCGCACCACGCCTCGCACGACGCGCACGAGGGGCGGGCGCGCGATGGCGAAGGCCGCCGCGGTGCCCACGACCGCGCGCAGCTCGGACACCCCGTCTTCGACGAGGTCGAGGTCGAGCTCGAAGGGCTCGGAGAGCGCCTCGCG
>CANMAT010000671.1 GCA_947494865.1 Deltaproteobacteria bacterium | reverse complement strand
TCACGTTGGCGCCCTCGCGCGCCGCGCGCTCGACGCCCGCGATGGCGGCCTCGGCGCGCTCCGCGTGGCGGCTCGCGCGGAGGGCCGCGAGGCGCGCCACCTGATCGCGCTCGAGCTCGGGGTCGACGTGCTGCAGGGGCACGGGCTCGTCGTGCGACTCGCGGTGCACGTTTACGCCCACGATGGGGCGGTCGCCGCGCTCGATCTCCATCTGGTAACGGTAGCTGGCGTCTTGAATCTCGCGCTGCACGTAGCCCTGCTCGATGGCGGCCACCATGCCGCCGAGGGCGTCGACGCGGGCGAGGTACTGGCGCGCCGACTCCTCGATGTCGCGCGTGAGGCGCTCGACGGCCCACGCGCCGCCGAAGGGGTCGACCACGTCGGCGACGCCCGACTCGGCCGCGATGATCTGCTGCGTGCGGAGGGCCAGCGTGGCGCTCTGCGCCGTGGGGAGCGCGAGGGCCTCGTCGTACGAGTTGGTGTGCAGCGACTGGGCGCCGCCCAGCACCGCCGCGAGGGCCTGCAGCGTGACGCGCACCACGTTGTTGAGCGGCTGCTGCGCGGTGAGCGTGGCGCCCGCCGTCTGGCAGTGAAACTTGAGCGCGCGGGCCTTGGGGTTGGTGACCCCGAAGCGCGTCTCCATGATGTCGCTCCAGAGCTTTCGCGCCGCGCGAAACTTCGCCACCTCTTCGAGCAGGTTGTTGTGCACATTGAAGAAGAACGACAGCTGCGCGGCGAAGCGCTCGGCGTCGAGGCCCGCGGCGAGGGCCGTCTCGACGTACGCGATGCCGTCGGCGAGGGTGAAGGCGATCTCCTGCGCGGCGTCGCAGCCGGCCTCGCGCATGTGGTAGCCCGACACGGAGATCACGTTCCACTTGGGCACCTCGCGCGACGCCCACGCGAAGATGTCACCGGTGATCTTGAGCGACGGCCGCGGCGGGTGAATGTACGTGCCGCGCGCGATGTACTCTTTCAAAAGGTCGTTCTGGATGGTGCCGCGGAGCTTCGAGGCGGGCACGCCGCGGCGCTTCGCGACGGCCACGTAGAGCGCGAGCAGCACGCCCGCCGTCGAGTTGATGGTCATCGACGTCGACACTTCGCCGAGCGGAATCTGGTCGAGCAGGGTCTCCATGTCGTCGACGGAGTCGATGGCCACGCCGACCTTGCCCACCTCGCCGAGCGCCATGGGGTGATCGCTGTCGCGGCCCATCTGCGTCGGGAGGTCGAAGGCCACCGAGAGGCCAGTCTGACCGCGCTCGAGCAGCAGCCGAAAGCGCTCGTTGGTGGCGCGCGCGCTGCCGAAGCCCGCGTACTGGCGCATCGTCCACGTGCGGCCGCGGTACATCGTGGGCTGCACGCCGCGCGTGAAGGGCGCGTCGCCGGGGAAGCCCACGTCGGCCATGAGGTCGATGCCGTCGAGGTCGGCGGGTGTGTAGAGGTCTTGCGGGTCGCGGCCCCCCGCGAGGAGGCCCTTGCGCGGCTTCTGCGAGGCCCCTTCCGCCGAGCGGAGGCTCCGCGCACGCCACGCCTCGGTCGCCTTCTTCCAGTCCAGGTCTGCCATGGGAGTGTTCGTCTGCGTCTGGCGGGTTGTTGCGTCCAGCCGCGCGCCAACCGATAACCGATGTCCCTCACCGTGGCTACGATCCTCCACATCGAAGACGACCCGCAGAGCCTGCTCCTCGTCCGCAAGCTCCTCCAGGCTGCCGGTCACAAGGTTGTCGAGTGCTCCTCGGGCGTCGAGGGCGCGCGGCTCGCGCAAGAGCAGCGCCCCGACCTGGTGCTGCTCGACATCAACATCCCCGACCTCGACGGCTACGAGGTGGCGCTCCTCCTCCGCGGCCGCATGCCCACGACGCCGCTCGTGGCCATCACCGCCGAGGGCGACCGCAGCACCTCGCTCGCGGTAGGGTGCGACGGGTTTCTCGCCAAGCCCATCGACGCGCGCACCTTCGCGCGCACCGTCGAGGGCTTTCTCAAGGGCCAGCGCGACGGAGAGCGCGACGGGGGCCACGACCCCGCGGCCAACGCCGAGATGCTCCGCGCGCAGGGCCAGCGCATCGCGGCGCACCTCGAGGCCAAGGTGCACGAGCTCACCGACGCCAACGCGCGCCTCGTCGAGGCCGACCGCTTGCGCAAGGAGTTCTACCGCAACGTGTCGCACGAGCTCGCGACGCCCCTCACGCCGCTCGTGGGCTACCTCGGGCTCCTCTCGCGCGGCGAGCTCGGGCCCCTCACGGCTGCGCAGCGCAAGTCGGTCACCGCCATGGACGACGCCCTCGCGCGCCTCCGCGGCACCATCGACTCGCTCCTCGACGTGACGCAGCTCGAGACCGGGCGCATGCGCTTCGTGTTCGCGCCCTACGACTTCGTGGCCGTCACCCGCCGCGTGATCGAGTCGCGCCGCGCGGCCTTCACGCGCAAGAACCAGCGCCTCGAGACCGACCTCCCGACGCTCCCGCTGCACGCCACGGGCGACGCCGACCGCGTCGCGCGCGCCGTCGCGCACCTGCTCGACAACGCGCAGAAGTTCACCCCCGCGGGCGGCACCGTGGCCGTCGAGGCGCGGTCGAGCGCCACGCACTGCGAGCTCCTCGTGGCCGACAGCGGGCCGGGCGTGCGCTCCGAGTGGCTCTCGCGCATCTTCGACCCCTTCGTGCAGGCCGACGGCTCGCCCACGCGCCAGCACGGCGGCGCGGGCGTCGGCCTCGCGGTGGTGCGCGGCGTCGCCGAGTCACACGACGGCGGCGCCGTCGCCGAGGCCGCCTCACGCTTTCTCGTCGCGGGTCAGCGCCTCGCGGGGCTCCTCGTGCGCATGCAGGTCGCCCGCTCGCCGCGACCGCGGGAGTAACCCGTGCGCGTGTACCTCGACCACCACGCCACGACGCCGCTCGGCGACGCCGCCCGCGACGCGATGGCCCGCTGGATCGCGGAGGGCCACCACGGCAACCCGTCGAGCGTTCACACCGCGGGCAGGCGCGCGCGCGCCTCGCTCGAAGACGCGCGCCTCGCCGTCGCGAACGCGATCGGCGCAGCGCCGCGCGAGGTGGTGTTCACGTCGGGCGGCACCGAGGCCGTGCACCTCGCCGTCGGGGGCGTGGGCGACGCGGTGGTGCCGTCACGTGTGCTCTGCGACCCGGGCGCGCACCCGTGCCTGCGCGCGGCCTGCGAGGCCCTCGCGGCGCGCCACGGCGTGCGCTTCGAGTGGCTCCCGATGGTCGCGGGAACGGAGGGGACCCTCGACCTCGAAGCAACACGCGTGACGCTGTCGGAGCGCGCGTTTGTGGCGGTGTCGGCGGTGCAGCACGAGACGGGCGCGATCACACCGTTGCGAGGCCTCCACGACGCGGTCCACGGCGCGCGCGGCGTGTGGGTGCTCGACGCCGCGCAGGCGCTCGGCAAGGTCGCGCTCGACGCGCCCGCGCTCGGAGCGGCGGCGGTGTCGCTCTCGGCGCACAAGATCGGCGGCCCCGCGGGCGTCGGCGCACTG
>CANMAT010000670.1 GCA_947494865.1 Deltaproteobacteria bacterium | reverse complement strand
ATCGCCGAGCGCACGACCGGGGGCACCCCCGCGGTGCGCCCGCCGCGCGAGCCCGCCGTCGATCAAGACGCCGCGGCCGAGGGCGAGGCCCACGTGGCGCACGCCGAGACCGTGGCCGAGCGCGACCCCGTGCAGGTGGCCGCGCAGCGTCGCATCGGCGACGGCGTCGACCGCATCGTGGCGTCGCGCAGCCCCGCGTCGGCCGAGCGCTTTATCACCCGTACGCTCCCGTCGGTGGCCAGCATGGACTGCGCGTTCCGCGACCCCGCGATGGCCGAGCACGTGCGGATGCGACTGCGCGACCTCAACGCGATCGCGCGCCCCGCCGTGCGCCTCTCCGAGGCCGACCTCACCCGCTACGAGAGAGACCTCCGATGCCCCCGAGAATGACCCACGGCCTCGCCCTCGCGGCCGCGCTCGTCGTAAACTGCACGCACCACGTGCCGCCGCCCTGCGCGGGCGAGGCGTGCCGCCAGTGGCCCCACGTGACGCTGAATTTCTGGCGTGGCCACGGCCCCCCGAGCGGTAGGAGATACACCGGCGCGCTCTGCGTGCAGGTGTCCTTCGACTGCCCCGAAGAGGGCCGCCACGAGGTGTGGATCGAGCCCGAGGCCGAGCGCTGCCGCCCGTACATGAACTACCAGGGCCCCGAGTGGCTCAAGGTGCAGAACGGGCGCCTCTCCATTCCGTGGCCCGCCCGCTGCGCGGGCAACCGCGTCGAGATGTATGTGACCGCGCAGCCCAACTTCGCGACGTGCACCGCGGTGAACAACCAGCTCCTGCCCGCCGACCGCGCGACCCTCAGCGCCGACCTCGTCTTCGACTGCCGCTGAGCGCGGCGCGCGTGAAGGGGTTTCCGTGGGGGCCGCGAGGCAGTACCCTCCCGCACCCTTCAACGAGGTCGTACTCCCGTGGCCGAGAACACCGAGCATCCTTCTGACTTCGTGCGCGAACTCGTCGCGCGCGACCTTCACAGCAACAAGCACGGCGGCAAGGTCGTTTCGCGCTTTCCGCCGGAGCCCAACGGCTACCTGCACATCGGGCACGCCAAGTCGATCCACCTGAATTTCGGCCTCGCGCGCGAGTTCGGGGGCGTGTGCCACCTGCGCATGGACGACACCAACCCCACCACCGAGAGCCTCGAGTACGTGAGCGCCATTCAGCGCGACGTGCGATGGCTCGGCTTCGCGTGGGGCGACAAGATGTTCTACGCCTCGGACTACTATCCGAAGCTCTACGCCTACGCCGAGAAGCTCATCACGCTGGGCCACGCGTACGTGTGCCACCAGACCGAAGAGCATATGTCGACGGGCCGCGTATCGGTTGTCGAGCCGGGCACCCCGTCGCCCTTGCGCGACCGCTCGCCCGACGAGAACCTCGCGCTCTTTCGCAAGATGGCGCGCGGCGAGTTCGCCGAAGGTGAGGCCGTGCTGCGCGCCAAGATCGACCTCGCGTCGCCCAACCTCAAGATGCGCGACCCGAACATCTACCGCATCAAGAAGGCCCACCATTACCGCCAGGGCGACCGCTGGTGCGTCTACCCCCTCTACGACTTCGCGCACTGCCTCTCCGACGCCATCGAGGGCATTACGCACTCCGTCTGCACCATGGAGTTCGAAAACGCGCGCGAGCTCTACGACTGGGTGCTGCGCGCCGCCGAGTGCGACGAGGGGTATCCCTACCTGCCCGAGCAGACCGAGTTCGCGCGGCTCAACCTCACGTACACGGTGCTCTCGAAGCGCAAGCTCATCGAGCTCGTCGAGGGCGGCCACGTGAAGGGGTGGGACGACCCGCGCCTCCCCACGCTCGCGGGCCTGCGGCGCAGGGGCGTCACGCCCGACGCGCTGCGCGCCTTCTGCCACCGCATCGGCGTCGCGAAGACGCTCTCCACCGTAGAGATTGCCCTCTTCGAACACCACGTGCGCGAAGACCTCTCGCCGCGCTCGCCGCGCGTGCTCGCGGTGCTCAAGCCCCTGCGCGTGGTGATCGAGAACTGGCCCGCGGGCGAGGTCGAGACGCTCGACGCGCCCTACTGGCCCCACGACATTCCCAGAGAGGGCTCGCGCCCGGTGCCCTTCTCGGGCGAGCTCTTCATCGACCGTGACGACTTCATGGAAGAGCCCGTGAAGGGCTTCTTCCGTTTGTCACCCGGTCGCGAGGTGCGCCTGCGCCACGGGTACATCGTCAAGTGCGAGCGCGTGGTGAAGGGCGCCGACGGCGAGGTCACCGAGCTCCGATGCTCGTACGACCCGAGCTCGCGCAGCGCCGCCACGGGCGGCCGCAAGGTCGACGGCACCATTCAGTGGGTGAGCGCCGCGCACGCGCTCGACGCCGAGGTGCGCCTCTACGACCGCCTCTTCGCCGTCGAGGCGCCGGGCGCCGACGGGCGCGATTTCAAGCTCGACCTCAACCCCGAGTCGCTCACCGTGGTGCG
Organism: Deltaproteobacteria bacterium; assembly: GCA_947494865.1. Classification (GTDB taxonomy): domain Bacteria; phylum Myxococcota_A; class Polyangia; order Polyangiales; genus CAISKJ01. The sequence continues at coordinate 1,054 of CANMAT010000670.1, read as the reverse complement.
CGCCAAGGTCGAGCCCTCGCTCGCGACCGCGAAGCCCGACGACCGCTTTCAGTTCGAGCGCGTGGGCTTCTTCGTGGTCGACGCCGACGCGCGCGACGGAGCCCCGGTGTTCAACCGCACCGTGTCGCTCAAAGACGCGTGGACGCGCGCCGTCACCCGCGCCGCCGCCGACGCCCCGAGCGCGCCCGCGAAGGCCCCGAAGGAGCCCGCGAAGGCCCCCCGCGAGCCCGCGAAGGCCGTCGAGCTCGACGCCGCCTCGCAGGCCTTCAAAGACGCGCACGGGGTGAGCGCCGACGAGGCGCGGCTGCTCAGCGCCGACGAGGGGCTGCGCACCATCTTCGAGGCCGCGCTCGCGAAGGGCGCGAAGTCCAAGGCCGCCGCGAGCTTCCTCTCCAACGAGGTGATCGGCGAGCTGCGCGCGCGCAAGCTCACCGCGGCACCGTTCGGCGGCGACGCGGTGGCCGAGCTCCTCGCGCTCGTCGAGGAGTCGGTGCTCGCGTCGAAGGGCGCGCGCGACGTGCTCGGCGAGCTCTTCGCCCACGGCGGGTCGCCCCGCGCGATCGTCGAGGCCAAGGGCTGGCGTCAGGTGACCGACACGTCGGCCATCGAGGCCGCCGTCGACGACGTGCTCGCGAAGAACGCCGACGCCGTGGGGCGCTTCAAGGCGGGCAACGCCAACGTGCTCGGCGCGCTCGTGGGCATGGCCATCAAGGCCACGGGGGGCAAAGGCAACCCGAAGCTGGTCACCGAGCTCGTGAAGAAGAAGCTCGCCTAGCGCACCGAACGTGCGGGGGCGCAAGGCGCGGTGTTGCGCCGAGGCCCCCGACGACGGTAACAACGCGGCCCAGATGTTTCGCGGACGCGTAAAGCACATTCATTTCGTCGGCATCGGTGGCATCGGCATGTCGGGCATCGCCGAGGTGCTGCTGTCGCTCGGGTATGCGGTCTCGGGCAGCGACCTGAAGGCGGGCGACACCACGCGTCGGCTCGACTCGCTCGGGGCGCGCACCTACGTGGGCCACCGCGCGGAGAACATGGCGGGCGCCGACGTGGT
>CANMAT010000669.1 GCA_947494865.1 Deltaproteobacteria bacterium | reverse complement strand
GAAGAGCCCGCCGAGCGCCACGATGGCGGGCGAGAGCGCGTGCAGTCGCCACAGCGGCTGCCACTCGGAGATGAGCGCCGCGAGCCGCGGGTCGGCCACGTGCGAGAGCCCTTCGGCGAGGCGGGCGAGCGGGTGCGGACACGCGAGGAGCGCGAGCGCCGAGAGCGCGGTGACGATGCACGGAGTCTTCGCGTCGCGGCGGTCGAGCGCGGCGCCCACGGCGACGGCGCCCACCACGAGCACGCCGAGGGGGCCGCTCGCGTGGAGGTTCTGCCACAGCGCGACGACGAGCGGCGCGAGCCACAGGAGCCGCGGGCGCGCGCGCGACGCCACCGCGAGGTAGAGCAGCGCCGAGAGGGCCACGAACGCGAAGGTCTGCGGGCGCGGCGTGAGGCGAAACGCGAGCGTCGAGGCCACCCACGGGGCCACCGCGACGAGGGGCGCGACGCGCGCATCACCGAGGGCGCGCGACTGCGTGAGCGTCGAGAGCGCGGCGGCCGCGAAGCCCAGCGCGACGGTGAGCGCGATGACGCCCGTGTACGACGCGAGGGACCAGGCGCCGTAGAGGGCCACGTCGGAGGCGACGTCGATGAAGCGCCACGGGCGGCCCCGCGCGGTGTGAGAGAAGCTGTCGATCCACGGGATGGCGCGCTGCGTGGCGATGAAGCGCCCGGTGTGAAGGTGCCAGAAGCTGTCGGGGTCGAAGAGTGGCGTCCAGCGAGAGAGGGCCGTGAGCGCGCCCGCGGCGAGCGCCACCGCGAGGGGGCGGCGGGCGCTCACGCTAGCGGGCCGCGCGCGCGTCGGCGGCGCGCACCACGCGGTCGAGGGGGGCGATGGTGCAGCCGCCGGCGGCGTTCATGGTGACGTCGGCGATGAGCCACATGTCGTTGTCGGCCGCGGTGGCGCGCGAGGTGACCGTGCGCGTAAACGAGCGCAGCGCCATGGTGGTGTTGCCGCAGTAGATGCGCACCGTCGAGGGAGCGCCCGCGTCTACGCGCGAGTAGGCGTGCACGCCCACGCGGTAGGTGGCGCCCGCGGCGGGCGCGTCGATGCGAATGTTCTCGGGGCCCATCGCGGTGACGTTGTCGACGTCGAGGCGGGGGCTCGTGCCCACGGCGCCGTCCCACGTGGGCATCGTGTTGGCGTAGTAGCAGTCGAGGGGGCTCGAGAACCACGCGGGCGCCATGGGGTGCAGCATGTGGAGGTCGAGGTCGCCGGTGGTGGTCCACGACAGCTCGACGCGCAACCCCTGGCCCGTGAGGGTGATGGTGGTCATGCAGACCACGGTGCGACCCATGGCGTCGGTGGCCTCGAGGCGCACGGTGTAGGTGCCTACGATCACCGACGAGAACGTGGTGTCGCAGCGCATCGGGTCGCCGAAGGTGCCCTCGGCGCCCGCGCCCGCGGGGCGCGTCACCACCGACCACCGGCACGAGGCGCCCGCCGACGTGGTGGCGTCGAGGGTGACCGCCGTGCCCGCGCGGCCCGTGATGGGCGCCGGGCACGTGGCCGATGGGGGGGTGCACGCGGGGTTGTCGTCGACGCGGCCGTTGCAGTCGTCGTCGATCATGTTGCAGAGCTCGGCCGACGGGGTGCGCTCGCCCACGCAGGTGGCCCACCCGGTGCCGCCGGCGAGGCACGCCTGCGTGCCCCCGCGACAGGGACCTACGCCCTGCGTGCCCATGAGACCCGAATAACAGCTGCGCGTCATGCCCGCGACGCAGGTGCAGCCGACGCCGTCGTCGACGCGACCGTTGCAGTCGTCGTCGAGGCCGTTGCACACCTCGCGCGCGGGGAGCACCTGGCCCGCGCACGCGCCCCACGTCGACCCTACGCCCCCGGCGCCCGCCACGCAGACGCGCGCGCCCACGCGGCAGAGGCCGACGCCCCGCGTGGCGGCGGCGCCGCCGTAGCACGCCTCGCTGGTGCCCGGGCGGCACGCGCAGCCGTCGTCGACGCGGCCGTCGCAGTTGTTGTCGACGCCGTCGCAGCGCTCGGGCGAAGGACCCACCGCGCCCATGCACGCGGCCCAGAGGCCGAACTCGCCCTGGGCGTTGCAGCGCGCGGTGCCTGCGCGGCACACGCCCACGTTGACCTGCGCGACGGCGCCCGGGTAACACGGCGTGGTGGTGCGCGGCGCGCACACGCAGCCCGCGCGCTGCGGCCGCGCGGCGGGGTCGCACGCGCCCATGAGCACCGCGGCGGCGTCGGAGGCGCTCACGTCGGTGCGCGACGCCACGTCGGCGCGGGGCCCCGCGTCGGTGGTCGCGTCGAGCGTCGGCGCGCGGTCGACGACGGCGCCGTCGCTCGGCGGCGTGTACGCGGTGTCGGGGTTGGCGCTGCACCCGAGTGCGACCAGGAGCGCGGCGAAGGGGGCGACCGTCCGTCGAGGGAGCATCATGCGTGCGGTCGAACTTTCTACGAGTACGCCCCCGTGTCGAGAGGCATGTAGCATTCTCGCACCGTGACGGCAGACGCTTCCGAACGCGCCCCCGCGGGGCTCATCGACGACCGAGCGCGCGGGTGCCGCGTCACCTACGAGCGCGATTTTATCACCGGGGCCGAGGCCACGCGGTGGTTCGAGACGCTCGCGCGCGAGGCTCCCTTCGTGGCGGAGGCGCCGGTGATCTTCGGCAGGCCGAGGCCCGTGCGCCGACAATCATGCGGCTACGGCGATCCCGGCGCGCGCTACCGCTACTCGGGCCTCGAGCGCGTGGCGACACCGTGGCCCGAGGGCTTCGCGCCGCTGCTCGATCGCCTCTTCGCGCGCACGGGGGCGCGCTTCACCTTCGCGCTGTGCAACCTGTACCCCGACGGCGACGCGGGCCTCGGCTGGCACGCCGACGACGAGGCCGACCTCGCGCGCGACGCCCCCATCGCGTCGCTCTCGCTGGGCGCCGAGCGCGACTTCGCGATGCGCCTCCGCGGCGAGAGCCGGGCGTGCCTCACCGTTCCCCTTGGCCACGGCTCGCTCCTCGTGATGGCGGGCGCCACGCAGCGCCACTACGTGCACCGCGTTCCGCCGCGCGTGCGGTGCCGCGAGGCGCGCATCAACCTCACGTTTCGCGTGATGCGCTGAGGGGTGTTCTCAGCCCTTCGCGCCCGCGGCGTCAGGCGCGACGGTCCGCGGCGGGGTCGTCGTCGGCCGCGACGCGGTCGATCTCGGGGCCGTTCCAGGCCTCGTCGGCGCGGGCCACGAGGCGCGCGGCGTCGAGGGGCGGCCCCGGCAGCGCGAGCAGCGCGCGGAGGCCGCCGACGTCGCGGCCCGCGCGCGCCTCGGCGGCGGTGTACGCGGCGATGCAGCCCGCGCGAACGGCCCGCGCGGCCTCGGCCTCGTCGCCCGCCGCGCGCTCGGGGTACGAGGCGTGCGCGATGGCAGCGACCACGGCGGGGGGCAGCTTCCATGCGTCGGCCACGAGCACCCCGAGGGTGGGATGGAGCGCGCGCGCCACGTCGCGCACGAGGGCCGCGTCGGGCTCGGCGGCGGGCGGCCGCG
>CANMAT010000668.1 GCA_947494865.1 Deltaproteobacteria bacterium | reverse complement strand
TCGGCGACGGTCGGCGCGGTCGACGACGCGCCCCGCGTGGATCCCCCACCGGGTCCGAGGCGATCAATCCAAGCACCCTATGCTCGACCGCACGACGGGCGGCACCGAGGCGCCCTCGCGGCAGGCCGTGCCCGCCACGCTCGTCGCGCTCGTCCGTGACAAATTCGCCGTCTCATCGCGCACCTCGCTACGCTGCGAATCATGTCGTTGCGCATCATCTCCGCGGTCCTCGTCGCACTCTCGCTCGCGCGCTCGGGCGTGGCCGCGGCGCAGTCGACGCCGCGCTCGCTTCGCGCCGTGCGACCCGAGGCCTCGACGCCGGTGCTCGGCGTGCTGCACCGCATCGAAGGGCGCCTGCGCGCGACGCGCTACACACACGTGACCCACGTCGACGAGGCCGCGGGGCGCTACGACTTCGACTGCTCGGGCATGGCCGCGTGGGTGCTCGCGCGCGCCGCGCCCCACGCGCACGCCGCCGTGATGACCTTCAATGGCCGCGGGCGCCCCGTGGCGAGCGACTACCACGACGTGATCGCCGCCGCGCCCGTCGACCGCGCGCGCGCCGGGTGGCTGCGCATCGACCACGCGCGCGAGCTGCGGCCCGGCGACGTGATCGCGTGGCGACGCCCTCCCGCCGTGGCGTCGCGCAACACCGGCCACGTGCTCTTCGTCGCCGGAGCGCCGCGTCAGATCGACCGCGAGGGGCGACGATTCCTTGTGCGCGTAGCCGACGCGACGTCGATCCCCCACGGCGACGACACGCGACCGCGCCAGCACCAGAGCGGCTTCGGCTACGGCACCATTCTCCTCAACCTCGACGACCCGCGCGGCGAGGTCACCGCCTACGGGTGGTACGGCCTCGCGACGCGCATCGATTTTCGCACGCACCTCGCGCTCGGCCGCCCCGTGCGCTGAGACCTACGCCCGCACGCCCAGCTTCGCGGCGAGGCGCTCGTACGCGCGGCGCACCGCGCGAAAGTCGTCGGGGTCGCCGCCCTGGTCGGGGTGCGTCTCGAGCGCGCGCTTGCGAAACGCGCGCTTCACCTCGTCGATCGTCGCGCCCGCCTCGAGGCCCAGCACGGCCCACGACGAGGCGCGCTGCGTGGGGTCGATCGCGCGCGGTCGCTCCGTCGCCGCGGCGCGCTGCGTCGGCAGCGGGGGCGCCTGCTCGCCGCGGAGCACGCGGTTCCACGCGCGGGCCCAGTAGGGCTCGATGACCACGAGGTGTCGCCCGGCCACACGCTGCGCCTCCTCGAGCGCCTCTTCGGGCGTGCGCGCGCCGCCGTTGGAGGCGTCGGGCTTGCGAAAGGGGCTGTGCTGCGGGGCGCTCGTCCACCACGCGGCCCAGAAGTATCGGCGCCGCTGCGTAGGCGTGATCGAGCAGACGGCGGTGGCGAGGTCGGGCATCGGGCCCGCGAGCTTCGCACACGACACGCGAGGCGTCTCTGCGGCGCGCTACTCGCCCGCGTACACGCCCGCCTCGATCGCATGTTGCACCCCCGGCGCCACGCCGCCGTGAAACTCGTAGCCCGTGCGCGCCTCGAGCGCGTCGACGCTGAGGACATAGCGGCGCCAGTCGGCGCCCGCGCTGCCGTCGTTGGGCATGTCGACGGCCACCACGGGCGTAGCCGACGTGATCGCCTCCACACCCGCGCCGCGCGGAGCGAGGGTGATCACCTTCCACGTCGAGCTCGGCACCGCCACGCGGCGCGCGGGGTCGGCGCTGCGCCCGATGGAGGGGCACCCCTCGCCCGGGACGTTGCCTGCGGGGTACACATCGGTGGCGCACGCGCGGGGCCACGTGGCGCCGGCGACGATGTAGAGGTCCCACCCGCGCGCGGCCATGGTGACCGACCACCGCTCGAGCGCCTCCCACGGGCCCGCGTTGAGGTCGTGGCGCTGCGGCACGATGTTGGTCGTCACGAAGGTGGCCGCGTTGTCGTCGACGGTGGCCGTGCGCTCCGCCGACGGGCACAAATGGCCGTGATCGAAGCCGCTCCCTGCGTAGTCGTTGTGCATCACGCGGTACACGCCCTCGGGGAGCTGCGGGTCCGGCGCGAAGCGCCGTCGCGTTCGCCCCACGCTCCCCATGTCGCTCGCCGTGAGCCGCCAGGCCACCCAGTTGGGCGCGTTGCGAAAGCGGTTGTACGACACCACGTACTGGGGCTTCGTGAGCACGAGTTCGTCTTGCGGCGAGGTGTCGTAGGGCGCGCCGAGCGCGACGTGGGAGCCCGCGGCCGCGCCCTGCGGGAGCGTCGACGGGGGCGACGAGCCCGCGCCCTCGAAGAGCCGATCGAGGTCGCAGCCGAGGGCGCCGACGAGCGCGAGCGCGAGACCGTGGCAGCGCATCGGAGCGAGCGCGTCGCTCAGCGCGCGACGTCGAGCACGACGCGCATGCGGGCGCGGCCCTCGCGCACGCGGCTCACGGCGTCGTTGGCGCGCGCCATGGGCATCGACTCGGTGATGGGCGCGATGTGATGCGCTGCGGCCGTGGAGAGCATCGTGCGCATCGTGGCGGGGCTGCCGATCACGCTGCCGGTCACCTTCTTCTGCTCGTCCATGAGCGGGTCGACGCTCACCGTGAGGGGCGCGTTGGGCACGCCGATGAGGCAGAGCGTCCCTTCGAGGTCGAGCACCTTCATCCAATCGGTCCACGGGAGCGAGGCGTGCGTGGTGACGAGCAGCAGGTCGACGACGCCGCTCGGGAGCGCGCCCCTCGCGTCGACGAGGTCGCGCGCGCCGAGGCCCAGCGCGAGCTCGCGCTTGGTGAGGTCGGGGTCGAAGGCGATCACCTCGGCGCCCATCGCCGACGCGAAGCGCACCGCCATGTGGCCGAGACCGCCGACGCCCACCACGCCCACGCGCACGCCCGCCTTCGCGCCGAGGCGCTCGAGCGGCGAGAACACCGTGAGCCCCGCGCACAGGAGCGGCGCCGCCGTGGCCGCGTCGAGCCCCGCGGGGAGCTCGAACGCGAAGCGGCTGTCGACGCGCACGCTCGTGGCGAAGCCGCCCTGACGGCCCACGCAGGTGCGCTGCTTGCCGCCGGTGCACAGGTGCTCGCGCTTCGAGAGGCACGCCGCGCAATGGCCGCACGCGCCGGCCTGCCAGCCGATGCCCACGAGCGCGCCCTCGGCGAGCGTCGCGTCGGGCCCGCGGCGCGTCACGCGGCCCACGACCTCGTGGCCCGGAACGAGCGGACGCTTCACCTCGCCCCAGTCGCCGTCGAGCAGGTGAACGTCGCTGTGGCACACCGAGCAGTGGGCCACCTCGACGTCGACGTCGTGCCCGTCGGGGGCGCTGAGGTCGGGCAGGGTGATCGGTTCGAGCAGCGACCGCGACGCGAGCTGCGCATAGGCGTGAATGGGTGAGCGCATGACGGCCGCGGACTATCGCGCGATCGACCGCGGCCCGGCAAGCACAGCCCTCGTGCGCTGAATTTGCCCGCCGAAGCGCGGCCGGTGCATTCCCCGTTCTACCTATGCCCATCCTCCTCGGACTCG
>CANMAT010000667.1 GCA_947494865.1 Deltaproteobacteria bacterium | reverse complement strand
GGGCACGCGAGGTTGCACGCGTCGGTCACCTCGACGAGCACGGTGCAGGTCTTCGTCGCGCTCTGGTCGGTGAAGTCGTCGCAGCAGCCCGTCGACGGGTCGCAGCAGCCCGCCCCGGGGATCACCGAGTAATCGGGGATGCGATGCTCGGGGAGATTGGCGTAGCGCCTGCCCCAGCGGTCGCGGTTCGACAGCATGAAGTAGCGCTCGTCGTTCTCGATGAGGGCGCGCGAAACGCCGTGAACATCGCAGCGCTTGTGCGCGACGACGCGGCCCCCGAGGCCCACGAACACCGCGGGCACGTGGGCGAGGCACTGGGGGCACAGCGACACCGTGCTCTTGAGCAGCCGCGCGCGGTCGGGCACCTCGAAGCGCGCGCGCACCTGCGCCTCGTCGAGCGCCGTGAGGCCGTCGCGAATCGCCTCGAGGCGCCCCGTGAGCGTGACCGGGGGCGGCGGCGCCGCGAGCGGGAGGAGCCGTCGACGGGGAGCGGGCGTTGCGTCTGCCATCGCCCGGCCATCGCACCGCGCGCGAGGGGTGTCAACGCGCGCGGCGCTTGAGCCGGGCGGGCGCATGCGATACGGCATCGGCCATGCGCAGCGTTGTGATCCTCGCGTCGATGGCCATGCTCGCGTGCCGCGGAACGCCTCCGCCCGACGAGTCGTCCGCGCCGCGCTTCGTGGTGGGCATCGGCCCGGGCCCGAGAATCACCGCGTTCATGGCGACCTTCGCGCGGGTGAGCGACCTCCGATACCGCGACGCACACTGCACGGCGACGACGCTCACGAGCGGCACCGAGCCCCCCTCGCTCGACGGCGGACGCGTCGAGGCGTGGGTCGCCGGCGGTCAGGTGCTCGGCCACGTCGACTGCACCGCGAGCGGTGCGTATCGCGCCGCCGTGCGGACCACGCTGCCGCCGGGGACGCGTCTCGCGGCGAGCGTAGCGGGCGGCGCAGAGGTGCCCGCGCATCGGTTTCACTCGCCCGCGAAGGTGCCCACGGCGGTGCACCACACGGCCCCCGCGCAGGGCTTCAACCTCAGCGCAGGTCGCGGCCTCGAGGTGCGCTGGGAGGGCGGCGACAGCTCCCACGTCTCGCTCACGCTCTCGCTCGAACCGCCGCAGGGGACGCCCGGCAACGGACTTCTCATCTCGTGCGTGGTGCCGCGCGCGGCGGGCGCGTTCACCATCCCCGCGGCTGCCTTCTCGGCCACGATGGTGCCCGCCGGAGCGCAGTCGGCGCAGCTCCTGGTAGCCGCCACCGACCGCGTGCGCGAGGGCGACTTCGCGCTCGACGTGGTGCCCCTCGGCAACGAAGACGATCAGGTCGTCGGCGCCTACGCGCGCTGAGGGCCGCGGAGGTGTTTCACGTCGTGCCCGACCCCGACGTTCTGCCGCCCGAGGTGGCGCGGTGCAGCGTCGCCGTCGACCTCCACGACGCCCACGGCGACCTCGCGGCGGCCTTCGCGGGGCTCGCGGTGCCCGAGCGCCTGCGCGACGCCGTGCGCAAGCGCCACATCGAGTACCTGGCGGGCCGGTGGTGCGCCCGCGAGGCGATGCGCGCGCGGCACCCGGGGCACGCGCACCTCGCGGTGAGCACCCGCCACGACCGCGCGCCCGCGTGGCCCGACGGGCTGGTCGGGTCGATCACGCACACGCAGGGTTTCGCCTCGGCCGCGGTGGCCGACGGGCGCGTCGTACGAAGCATCGGGGTCGACAGCGAGGTGACGTTCACCGTCGAGCGCGCGCGGCGCCTGGGGGGGCAGTTCGCGCGCCCCGGCGAGCTCGCGGCCCTCGCGGGCGGAGCCTGGGACGAGGCCGTGATCGCCACGGCGGTCTTCTCGGCCAAGGAGAGCGTGTACAAGTGCCTGCACCCCTTCGTGCAGGAGTTCTTCGGGTTTCACGCCGCCGAGGTGGTCGCGCTCGGCGCCGACGGGGCGCTGCGCGTGCGGCTCGTCGAGGGTCTCACCCATGAATTTCGCGCGGGCTACGAGCTCTGCGGGCGCGTGGTGGTCACCGAAGGCCACGTGCACACGGGCCTCGCGATCGGGCGCTGAACGGCGTTCTCGGCGCGCCGCGGTGGTGTATCGTTCGCGCGCTTCGGTTTGGAGGAGGATGAGAGAGGTTCCATGCGATCTGTCATGACGTTTCACGTTCCCGGTGTGCTGCTCGCCGTGCTGCCGCTGGTGGCCTGCGGCTCGAGCGCGCCGACCTTTCCTGTGGCGTACTCCGCCGAGCAGCTCAACGCGGCCTCGCAGCGGCCCCTCGCGCGCGACAGCTTCGGCGGGCCGCCCGCGCGCGAAGAGGCCGCGCCCGCGCCCATCGAAGAGCCCCCGGCGCCGCCGCCCGCGCCCGCTGCGCTGCGCGTGATCCACGCCTCGCCCGACCGCGCCGCCGCGTCGGTGTCGGTCTACCTCGACGGCTCCGAGGTCGCCGCGATGCAGGGCGTCGCCTACCGCGCCATCGTAGGCGCCGTGCAGGTCGCGCCGGGCGCGCACCCGGTCTCGGTGCGCTCCACCAACGCGGCGGGCACCGTGCTCCTCACGGCGGAGACCCCCGCGCTCACCGAGGGCGGCCGCTTCACCGCCATCGTGCACGGCCTCGGCGCCGGCGCGCCGCGCCTCGCGCTCGCGGCCTCGCAAGACAGCACCGAGGCCCCCGACGCGGGCAAGGCGCGCGTGCGGTTCTTTCACGCGCTCGTCGGCCTCGGCGCCGTCGACGTGTGCACCGTCGCCACGCCGGGCCACCCCGCGGCGGCCGTGTTCGCCAACGTCGCCTTCGGAGCCTTCGGCGCCTACGCCGACGTGCCCGCGGGCGCTCCCATCGCCCTGCAGGTGCGCGCGCAGAACGCCCGCCCGTGCACCGGCCTCGTGCGCGGCACCGCGCGCGTCACGCCCGCCGACCGCGGCATCGTCACCGCCGTGGCCATCGGCCGCGTGGTGGGCGCGCCCGCGGCGCCGCGTCAGCTCCTGGTGTGCGACGACGCGCGCACCGACGGGGCGCCCTCGTGCGCCACCGTCGCGGTGCAGTAACCCTCAGCCACCACCCGCGGCCTGCTGCTGCGCGGCCTGACGGAGCTCGGTCACACTGAGCGGACGACAGGCCGTGCCCGGCGGGTGATTGTGCACGATGGTGACCATCGAGGCCGCGGGCGCCATCGGGGCGGGCGCGGCCCTCGGGGCAGACGGGGCCATCGCGGCGTGGGGAGCGGGCGCGGGTGCGGGCGCGGGCGCCGGGTGGGGCATCGGCGTGACGGGCATCGGCGCGCCGCCGTACTGCATCGGGGGCGTGGTGTCGAGGTCGACGCGCTGCGGCGGCAGCGGCTCCGGGGCGCCCGCGTCGACGGCCTGCGCGGGGGGCTCGCGCGAGGGCATCGGGGGGTTGGGCGCGTAGCGCGCGGGCTCGCGCGAGCAGTGGCCGAGGAGGGTCGCGAGGGCGGGCATCGCGGTGGTGACGAGCGAGGGGCGCGGTCGACGCTTCATGCGGCCATCGCACACACCCCAGACG
>CANMAT010000666.1 GCA_947494865.1 Deltaproteobacteria bacterium | reverse complement strand
GGTGAACGACATCCAGTTCGGGGCTCGCGCCGGCGTGGGCGCCGAGCTCGCGCTGCCCCACGGCATCTCGCTCGGCGTCGAGGCCACCGCGCTCGCGTACCTCGGGCATCAACTGCAGGGCTGGGGCTGGCGCGCCGAGGCGAGCGCCGACCTCTCGGTCTTCGCCGCCGGGCAGGGCGTGCTCCATGCGAACTATCACTTCTAGCCTCGTCGCCCTCTCGTTCGCCGCGTGCTCCGGCGCTCCCGCCGACGCGCCGCGGGCCGACGCCGAGTGCGCCACCTGCCACCCCACGCAGGCCGCCGCGTTCGTGGTGTCGGCCCACGCACGCGCCCCCGAGAGCGACCTCTTTCGCGCGCTGCGAGACCGCGCCGACCCCGACACCCGCGCCTTCTGCGATCGCTGCCACGCGCCCCACGCCGCGCCCGGCGAGCGGGGCGTAGGCTGCGTCACGTGCCACACGGCCATCGCGACGCGGGGGGTCTCCAACGGCAGGCTCGTGATGGGCGACGGCGACGAGATGCTCGGCGGCTTCGACGACGCGCGCGCGACGCCCGCCCACGCCTCGCGGCGCTCGGGCTTCATTCGCAGTGCCGCTCTGTGCGGAACGTGCCACGAGGTCGCGGGCCCGGGCGCCCTCGTCGAGACTCCCTTCAGCGAGTGGTCACGCTCGCCCGCTCGCGCCGCAGGGGTCACCTGCGTCGACTGTCACATGTCGACCTCGCCGGGCACCACGAGCACCGCGCACGCGCGGGGACCTGCGGCGCTAGACGGCCCCGAGCGACAGCTCTCCGATCACGCGTTCGTAGGGCCCGAGCACCCGCGCGCGAGCGAGCTCCTCCAGCGCGCGGCCTCGATCGCGGTCGCCGTGACCCGGCGCGACGGAGACGCCCTCGCCATCGACGTGACGGTGACCAATCGCAACCCGGGACACGCGCTCCCCTCGGGCGCGCGCTTCGCCCGCGAGGTGTGGGTCGAGCTGGTGGCGGTCGATGCCCTCGGGGGGCGCCACATCGTAACGGGCGGGCTCGACGCTCGCGGCGCGCCGGTCGAGGGCGACACGCAACGCATCGACCTCGGCGACCGCGTCACACGCAGCGGCGTAGCGGCGCTCCCGCTCGACGCCGACGCGCCCGCGGTGCGAGCCATCCCCGCGGGTGAACGTCGCGCGTACCGGCTGCGCGTGCCCGCGGCGTGGGAGGGCGCGGCCACCGTGTCGCTCGCGGCGCGGCTGCGATACCGGCGCAACGCGTGGGCCCTGCGCGAGGCCCTCGGGCTCGCCCCCGACGTGGCGCCGCCCGTCGACCTTGCGCGCGCCGAGGCCGCAGCGCCCTGAGCTAGCGTGCGAAGCGACCCAGTGAATGCGACACCGTGACGCGGTGACACGATTGTAAGAGTCGTGCTACGCGGCGTCTATGAGATCGAAGAGCGTCAGGGGTCGCGCGCGCTGCACGATGCTCACGGTCGCGCTCGCGCTGGTCTGCGCCCACTGCGGCGACGGGGGCGACACGACGGGGCGCGTGCGCGTCACCTTCCCCGTGTCGGTGCGGGGCATCAACTCCGAGTCCGACAACTCGCTCGGGTGGCACGTGTCGGTCGAGCAGGCCTTCGTCGCCGTGGGGCCCGTGCGCTGGTACGAGGGGCCGCCCATCTTCGGGCTCAACCTCTTCGAGCGGCTCATGGGCGTGCGCCTCGCGTACGCGCACCCCGGCCACTATGTGCCCGGCGAGGCGCTCGCCGACATCACCGCGCAGCGCGTGATCGATCTCATGGCCCCGACGCCCACCCCCCTCGACACGGCCACGGGCGTGTCGGGCGAGTCGCTCTCGGCGCGCGTCGAGCTGCACCCCCCGGGGGCCGAGCTCGGTCCCTCCGCGACGCCCCTCCGCGGCCTCGCCCTCTGGACGCGCGGCACCGCAACGCGCATGGGCGTCACGGTGCGCTTCGAAGGTGGCGTCGCCGTCGACTACGCCGTTCGCGGTGTGCCCGCGCGCGCCACCTTCGGCCCGGCGGGGAGCTTCGTCCTCTCGGTGGACCTCGCGCAGTGGTTCGACCGCGCCGACTTCAGCACGCTGCCGCCCGCAACGTCCGGTGAGGCGGCGCCCATCACCATGACCAGCGAGGTGGCCAACGGCCTCTACCGCGGCGCCACCAACGGGGCCGCGTACCTCTTCGCATGGACCACGGGCGCCCCCGATCGCTGAGGGCTTCGCACCAACGACCGATTGGAGTTTCACGATGAGAGTGCTTCGAACTGCGATGACGGCAATGGTCGCGGCCGCGATGGGATGCGGCTCCGACAACGGCACCGGCACGGTGCGCGTGTCGGTGTGGGGTGAGGAGTACATTCAAGACATGATTCCCCCGGTGATGGGGGCCGAGGCGGGCATCGAAAACGGCTGGACGGTGCGCTACACGAAGTTTCTCGTGAACCTCGGCGCCGTTCGCCTCGCCACCAGCGCGAGCGCCGCGCCGAGCGGCACCCTCGCGGGCTTCCGCGTCTTCGACCTGCACACCCTCACGGGGCCGCTCGTGATCGGCACGTTCTCGAACGTGAGCGCCGTGCGTCAGGCCGACGTGGGCTACGCGCTCGCGCCCGTCGACGCCTCATCCTCCGCGGGCAACGCCACCGCTGCCGACGTGACCCTCATGCGCGCTGGCAGCTACGCGGTGTACGTCGAGGGCACCGCCTCGAAGGCCGGCGTCGCCGACGTGCGCTTTCGCTGGGGCTTCACGGGGCGCACCGACTTCTACGACTGCCACGACTCGACCGAGCAGCCCGGCGTCGCCGTGCCCACGAGCGGCACCGCGTCGATGCAGCTCACCCTCCACGGCGACCACCTCTTCTACGACGACCTGCAGAGCCCCGACGCGCGCCTCCGCTTCGACGCCATCGCCGCGGCCGACGCCAACGGCGACCGCGAGGTGACCCTCGACGAGCTCGGCGCCGTGCAGCTCACGACCCTCCCGATGACGCAGTACAGCACCGGCCCGCTCCCCAACGTGCGCACGCTGAGAGATTTCGTGACGCACCTGGTCTCCACGGTGGGGCACTTCAACGGCGAGGGGCACTGCCAGGAGCGGCGCTCGTAGTCGTCGCGAATCACGCCCGCGCGAAGGGAGCGTGGTACACCCGACGACAGCCATGATCCCTCGCAGGCGCCTCGCGTTCGTGCTCGCCGCGTTGCCCCTCGCGCTCCGCGCCGCGCGCGCGTCGGCGCAGACCGGCGTCGCCCCCGTCGAGGTCGCGGTGGGCGAGACGGTCACCATCACCCTGCCGCGCAGCCCCATGATCATCGACAGCGAGAGCCGCGCCGTGGCCACCTTCGAACTCATGCCCGACGGCACCGCGCGCATCACGGGGGTAAGCGTTGGCAGCACGCGCATCGTGGGGCAGGATTTCGCGTCGGTGCCGATGCTCATCCCGGTGCGCGTGATCGCCGCGCGACCGCCCCGCCGCCGCGGGGGTTGAGCGCTTGCCATCCTGCTCGCGCGGCCCAATGGCTGCTCT
>CANMAT010000665.1 GCA_947494865.1 Deltaproteobacteria bacterium | reverse complement strand
GGCGAGCGCGTACGAGAAGCCCCCTACGACCTCGGGCGAAGACGCCTTGGCGAGCACCATGAGCAGGGCCCACTGGCTGGCCATGTAGAAGGCGTTGCCGAAGGCCGTCCACGCGAAGTTGACGCGCAGCGAGGAGAGCGCGACGCGAGCGCGGAGCCGCGCGAGCACCGACCGCGGGGGCCCAGACCCGACGCTCACTCCGCCGCGCGCGTGAAGAGGAAATTGTACGAGCCGAAGTCGCGGCGGCCGTTCTTGACCCAGCGGTCGACGTCGTCGGCGGTCACGAGGCGGCGCTCGGCGTCGACGGTGTGGCACGCGTACCCGCGGTCGCGAAACATCGCGAAGACCTTACCGAAGTGCGGGTTGGTCTCGCCCGCGGGCAGGTTCTCGGTGAGGCAGATCTCGAGGAGCCACGTGGGGGCGGGCGAGCGCGCGAGCGTCTCGGCGGCGCCCTCGAGGGCAAACCACTCGGCGCCCTCGATGTCCATCTTCACGAAGAGGCGCTGACCCTCGAAGCGCCCGCGGAGCACCGTGTCGATCGTGGTGACCGAGATCTTGCGCGAGAAGGCCTCGGAGGTGTGCGACCACCCCGACACGAGCGACGCCCCCGTCGCCGCGCCGTAGAGGGTTCGCACCCCGGGCGCGTTCGACACGCCCATGGGAAACACCTCGGCCCGGTCGAAGCCGTTGTTCTGCAGGTTGGTGTAGAGGCACGCGAGGTTGTCGGCCACCGGCTCGAACGACACCGTGTGCACCCCTTTGGAGCCCGCGAGGCAGGTGAAGAACCCCACGTGCGTGCCCACGTCGACGAAGACGTCGGTGCGCGCGAGGTGAGCGATCACCAGCTCGGTCTCGACGGGCTCGAAGCGACCGTCGACCATCGAGTCGTCGCCGAGGAGGGTGAAGCCCCACGGCGTGGCGCGCGGCTTGAGCCGACGCAGGCGGAGCTGGTCGCGAACCTGGCGGTACGTAGACGCCAGCGCGGGGTAGCGCTCGACGTAGGGCTTCAAGAGTTGCAGCATGGAGGGGTTGTTCACTTGAGGGTGCGGCGTAAGGTGCGCACGGGGGCGGCAGCGTTCATCACGCCCACCGTCGGCTACCTTCCTTTGCCCCTCGCGTCAACGGGTCTCATCGCCCCTGCGCAGGGCGTTGCCGCAGCGTCGCGAGGGGCGGCGCGCCCCGCCTGTGCAGGCGCGGTCACACCCGCGCTCAACGGGCCTCACCGCGCAGCGTTCTCCGCACCCTTTCGCCGCGGGCGTAACAGCGCGAAGCGCTTGCCGCATTGCGCTTTAGAAGCCACATCATTTTTGTTGATTGAAGACTTGAAGGGCGAACCGTTTACGGACATGAAGCCCGTGTCGCGATCGCGGGCGACGGTCGGGCGCAGCGCGCTCGCCGTATACCCGCCGCGCGACGGGCATACACCGAAGCTTCCGCCGCGCGCCGCGCGCCGCGTCGGACAGGGCTACTCCATGCGTTTCTCCCTTCGTCGCCACCGCGGCGATGAACTTTCCACACAATCGCGCTGCGTCCCCGCGCTGCTGCTGGCGCTGGTTGCGTCGGGGTGCATCGGCGAGTCGGCGGTGCGCAGCGGCGCGCGCGCCGCGGCGGTGTCCGAAGACGCAGCGATGCGGGACATCGTGTCCGATGAGGGCGCCGACCGCGACGTCTTGTCGAGAGAGAACCCTTACATTTTCAAGGATGTTTCTACCGACACGATGGCCCCCGACGGCGCCGATGCCGCGCCTCGCGGCGAAGACGCCGCGGCCGACGGGGCGACGCGCGACGACGCGCCCGATGCCGAGCCCGATGCCGCGGTCACGGCGGGCGAAGACGCTACGTCGGGTAACGAGCCGATGTGGTCGTGCCGCGCGGGGCTCCTGTGCGGGGGCGCCGCGTCGCGGGGGTCGTGCTGTGAGAGCCTCGCGGTGCCCGCGGGCGTGGTGCTCATGGGGAGGTCCGTCGACGGTGTAGATCAGGCGCCGGTGCCCAACCCCGAAGAGCTGCCCGAGCACCCGATGAGCGTGCCCGCGTTCTCGCTCGATCGGTACGAGGTCACGGTGGGTCGCTACCGGGCGTACCTCGACGCGTGGAGCGGGCGTCCCATCGCCGAGGGGGCCGGCGCCAACGCCGCCATCCCCGCGAGCGGCTGGCAGCCCGCGTGGAACGACCACCTCGCACAGTCGCGCGACGAGGCCCGACGACGCCTGCACTGCGCCGCGGGCGACGAGAGCTGGACCGACGCGCCGGGGCCCAACGAGGAGCGCCCCATGGGGTGCCTCAACTGGTACGAGGCCTTCGCGTTCTGCATCTGGGACGGCGGGCGCCTCGCGACGGAGGCCGAGTGGGAGCGCGCCGCCGCGGGCGGAGAGGAGAACCGTCTCTTCCCCTGGGGCAACGCCGAGCCCGACTGCGCACACGTCGCGCCGTGGCACTTCTGCCGCGAGATGAGCGACGCGTTCTCGCCCGTGGGCACGCATCCGCAGGGCCGCGGGCGCTGGGGCCACGAGGACCTCGCGGGCAGCGCCGAGGAGTGGACGCTCGACTACTGGGGCTACTACCGCGAGCCGTACCCGCCCGCGGCCCTCACGCCCGAGTATCCCGTCGACAACCCGCGCAGCCTCCGGGGGTTGAGCTTCTACGGCGGCATGGGCGACATGCGCGCGGCCGACCGCGGCACGGCCCCGCCCGACTCGCGCTACGTGCGCTTCGGCGTGCGGTGCGCGCACGACGTCGCCCGCCCATGACCCGCCGCGCGATCGCCCGGCGGTGCGGTAGCATCCCGCGATCGTGCCGATGAGACTGCTCCAACGCCTTTGGATCCTGCTGACCGTCCCCGTCGTGCTGTGCCTCGCCGTGTACGGGGTCATGGGCGCGCGCTTCTACCGCGCCGAGCTGCTCTCCGAGGCCGAACACGAGGTGCGCGAGACGGCCACCCTGCTGGGCACGGTGATGTCGGCCCTGCCGCGCGACATCGAGGCCGCCGAGCTCCACGCGCTGGCCGAGCGCCTCACGCGCGACAGCCGCGTGCTCGGGGTGGGCATCTACGACCAGGAGGGGCGCTGGCTCGGCGGCTCGCGCGTGGCCTCGGCGGCCCACGACGCCCTCCACGACACGGTGCTCTCGGTGCTGCGGCGCCGCGCCTACCACCAGGAGACGCGCGTCGTGGCGCACCGCGAGTGCCTCGTGCGCGTCGAGCCCGTGGTCGCGACGGGCGACTCGCCCGCCGGCGTGGTGGTGGTGCTCCGCGACCTCGACTACATCGACCGCGCGCTGCGCACGTGGGGGGCTCAGCTCGCCGCCGTGGCCGCCGTGCTCGTCGCGGTGATGGGCCTCGTGGCGTGGCGCCTCGCGGGCTCCCTCACCGCCCCCGTCGAGCGCTTTCTGTCGGGCGTGGCGCGCGTGACCGCGGGCGACCTCGACGCCACGGTGCCCGAAGACGGCGAGGGCGAGGTCGCGCGCCTCGGGCGGAGCTTCAACGACCTCACCCGCTCGCTGCGCGAGGCCCACGCGC
>CANMAT010000664.1 GCA_947494865.1 Deltaproteobacteria bacterium | reverse complement strand
GCCCGTCGCAGCTACGCGGCCGAGGCTGGTCCAGGTGTTCTCCCACGGGTCGAAGGCGGCGCCGTCGTCGAGCGAGCGTACGCCGTCGGTGCCGCCCCACACGAGCAACGCGCGCCCCGTCCACACGGCCACGTGGTCGTAGCGGGGCGACGGCGCGCCCTCCGCCGCGAGCGCGCGCCACGCGTCGGTCGCGGGAACGTACGAAGCGAGCGCGCCGAGCGGGAGGCCGTCGCCCCCGACGCCGCCGAACACCAGCATCTCGGAGCCCGCCCACACCGCGGTGTGCTGCGAGCGCGCCATGAGAGCTCCTGCGTCGCCGAGCGCGCGCGCCCGTCGCCGCGCGGGCGAGAAGCGCCACCCGTCGGCCAGCGCGCGACCGGCGCCGTCGACGCCGCCCCACACCAGGAGGTCTTCGCCCGTCCACACGGCCGAGTGGCCGCGCCGCGGCTGCGACGCGCCGACGGCGCCGCCCCGCGTGGCCTGCACCCACGAGCCGACGCTGGGCTCCCAGCGCCACTGGTCGTCGGGGCCGCGCGCGCCCGCGAGCACCACGCCGGCGCCCGTGAACACCGGCGTCACGCGCGTGCGCGGCGCCATCACACTCGCGATGGGCACCCACCGGTCGCTTGCGGGGAGGTACGCGGCGCCGTCGGTCACCTCGCCCGCGCTCGTGCGCCCGCCCCAGATGATCATCTCGCGGCCCGTCCACACCGCCGTCTGCCCCCCGTCGGCGAAGCGCGCCGCGGGGGCCGCGTCGAGCGAGAGCGAGCGCACCTCGCTGCGCGTCGGGTCGAAGCGAAACCCGTCGCCGTAGAGCCCCGCGTCGCCGGGCACATTGGGGTTGTGGCCGCCCCACACGATCACCTCGCTGCCCGTCCACACGGCGAAGTGACCGACGCGCGCCTCGGCGCCCGACACCTCGGGCGACGGCACCGGGAGCCAGTGCGGCAGGCACTCTCCCGCGACGCACGCGCGGCCGCCCGCGCACCCCGGCGCGCACGCCGACGCGGGCTCCGTCGTGGTGGGAAACACCTCGTCGATCGGCGTGGGCGCGACGGGCGACGCGGGCTCGTCGACGCGGAGGCGCACCGCCTCGCACGCGCTCGCCGCGAGGGCCATGGCCGCGATGATCGGGCGTCGCACGGTGGGGTGCTCCTTCAGCGCGAGGGGTGAGTGACTAGAAGCGCGCCTCGACGCCGAGCTCGGCGCCGACCAACGGCCTGCCCCATTGTGCCACCGTCACCGCGCCGATGCCCAGGTCTACCGCGCCCAACGTCGCACCGATCGAAGCCCCCGCACGGAGCGCCACGCGATCGTGGAGGCTCCACCGGAGCGCGGCGACGCCGCCGAGCGCCCACGCCCCGTCGCGGGCCGCCTGCGCCGCGTTGGCGAGCGCGAGGCGGAGGGCGAAGAACGACACGCGCGCCCCGGCCTCGACGCGCAGCGCGCGCGCCACGGGGAGCGAAGCGCCCGCGCCCAGCGAGACCTCAACGGCGCCCAGGGTCGCGCCGCCCGCGTCGCCGAGCGCCGAGGGCCCCGCGAAGGAGACCTCGACCTGCCACACCGCACCGCGCCAGGGCGCCCCCAGGCACGCGCGCACCCACGGGAGCACCATGGCGTCGACGCCGCCGGGCGCGTAGAGAACCCGCGCGCCGAGGGCCAGCGAGAGTGTCCGCGCGTCGGTGCCGAGCGTCACGGGGGCCATCACAGGGGCCATCACAGGGGCCATCACAGGGGCCGTCACAGGGGCCGTCACCACGGCGGGGGCGGGCAGCATGGCGGCCTGCACGGCCTCGGCGACGCGCAGCGCGAAGAGGCCCTCGGACTCGGGCTCGCGCGCGTCGACCTCGATGCGCACGGGAGGCTTCCCCGGGGTCGTCACCCAGGCCGCGAGCGTGGTGCCCGCGGGGGCCTCGACGCGCACGTCGACGAGGCCCTCGGGCGCGGCGTCGCTCCCGGTGAGCGGCCGGTGCCCGAGCGATTCGAGGGCCGCCCGGACGCGCGCGGTGAGTGCGGTCGGCGCGGGGCCGGTGACGCGCACCGGGAGCTCCTGCGCGGATGCGGGAGGCGCGGCGGTGAGGGCGAGCGCGACGACCGCGCAGACAACGAGGCGGAGGGTCACCGCGGGAGGATACCCCGCGCGAAGGGCGCGAAGGGCCCGTCGGGGTCGCGCGCGAGGTACCGCGCGGCGGCCTCGCGCGCGCCGTCGGCGTCGCCCGCGGCGTGGAGCGCCTGCACCCTGCGCCCGCGGGCCTCGTGCGAGAGGGGGCCGTCGGGGGCCTCGCGGAGGCAGAGTTCGAACCACCGCGACGCCTCGGCGGGCGCGCGGAAGGTGTCGAGCGAGAGGACGCCCAGCACGAAGGCCGAGCGCGACGCCTCGGGGCTGCCCGCATACCGGCTACGCACCGCGAGAAGCACCTCGCGCGCGCGCATCCCCTGGCCGTCGCCGCGGAGCGCGTCGGCCTGGCGCAGCAGCCCCGCGGCGTCGTCGACCGCGTCGTCAACGGCGGGCGTCGGGGCGTGCGCGGCGCGGTCGTCGGCGCGCGCGACGCGGCGGGCCCGCGGCGGCGCGCTCGCGGGCGCCTCGACGGGGATGGGGAGCTGCGGCGTCGGCCCGACGGCCACGGGCGCGCGCGGCGGGGGCGCGAGCGCGGCGACGTCGCGCGCGAGGGGGCCCACCGTGAGGGTCTGCGCGAGGGTGTCGGCGTGCACCTCGTCGCGGTCTCGCACGGCGAGGCCGTCGGCGCAGCGCGGGCCGCGGAGGGTGACGCGACCGTCGCGCATGGCGAGGTCGAAGCGGCCCCGGGCGGGCTCCCACCCCATGGAGAAGCCGGTGCCCGTGACGTCGACGGTGTAGGGCCCCGCCGCGAAGCGCCACGCGGTGCGCGCCGCGTGGTGAACGCTCGCCTCGACGGCGCCGCGCTCGATGAGCACGCTCGCCCCGCGCGCGTCGAGCGACTCGAGCCGCGCGTGCGCACCCGCGGCGAGCACCACGCGGCTGCCGTCGCTGAAGCGGAGCTCCAGCGGCGTTGTGCCGGCGGCGACCCACGCGCCCGCGCGCACCGGCTGAGCGCCCGCGCGGGCCGTGAGCGGCGCGTCGCGCGAGACGAGCAGCGCGAGGGCCGCCGCGGCCGCGAGCGAGAGGCCCGCCGCGACCGCGCGCGGGCGGCGCCGCGAGGCCGCGGGCGTGGGGGCGACGGCGAGAAAGCGGTCACGCTGGCGGGCCAGCGTGGCGGCGTCGGGGTCTGCGATCGCGGCGGAGAGCGCGCGGCCGAGGGCGTCGAGGGGCGCGTGATGTTCAGACGGGGTCACAAGGGGCTCCATCGGCCGCCCTGGGCGAGGCGGCGGGCGAGTTCCGGGTGCTGCTGGGCCTGCGAGACGAAGCGCGCCTCGGCGCGGGCGAGCCAGCGCTTCACGGTGGCGAGCGAGCAGCCGCACGCGTCGGCCACCACGGTGAGCTCCTCGCCGTGAATGAAGCGCAACGTGAAGGCGAGGCGCTCGTCGGTGGAGAGGGTGTCGAGGATGC
>CANMAT010000663.1 GCA_947494865.1 Deltaproteobacteria bacterium | reverse complement strand
ATGCGCCCGGTGAAGAGCCGAAAGGCCATGAGCGCGAGGGCGAACACGTCGGTGGCGGGCGAGAGGCGGCCCGTGTTGGCCTGCTCGGGGGCCATCCACAGGGGC
This sequence comes from Deltaproteobacteria bacterium, assembly GCA_947494865.1. Lineage (GTDB taxonomy): Bacteria > Myxococcota_A > Polyangia > Polyangiales > CAISKJ01. The sequence goes on along the minus strand of CANMAT010000663.1, from coordinate 3,428 downwards.
GAGCCCACGGCCGCGGTGGTCTCCGTGCCCTCCTCGTGGGAGGCCTTCGAGATGCCGAAATCGAGCACCTTGACGCGCACCTGCGAGGGCCCTTCGCCGTCGCGCGCGACGAGCACGTTCTGCGGTTTGAGGTCGCGGTGCACCACGCCCACCGCGTGGGCGGCGCCGATGGCGTCGAAGAGCTGCGCGAGCATCGCGCGCGACTCGTCGAGGGGGAACGCGCCGCGCGCGCGGCACACCTTCTCGAGGTCTTCGCCGGCGACGAGCTCCATCGCGATCCACGGCGTGTCGATGGAGGCCTCGATGCCCGACGCGAGGATCTTCACCACGTGGGGGCTCTCGATGCGCGCGCAGAGGTCGGCCTCGCGCGTGAAGCGCTCGCGGCTGCGGGCGTTGTCGAGCAGCGTGGGGTGCAGCACCTTGAGGGCGCAGGGGAGCCCCGTCGAGCGCCGACGCGCGGTGTACACCGTGCCCATGCCGCCGCGGGCGAGGGGGCCGGTGATCTCGAACTCGCCTCCGAGCGTGGTGCCCGGCCGCATCGGCGCTTCGGAAGCCATCGGACCGCGACCATAACGCAACTGAACCCCATCCGGCGGAGGTTCTTCGCCCACCGTCAGCGCGCGAGGAGCGCCGCGATGGCGCGCACGGTCTCGGGGGCGCAGCCCTCGGCCTTGTTGCTCGCGAGAACCCAGGTGGGGCGTTGGGCGTCGAGGGCGCGGCGGGCGAGGGCGGCCACCTCGGCGCGCATCGTCGGAAAGGGCTCGCGCGCGCGGTCGAAGGGCGCGAGGTCGCGCTTGCGATCTTCGTAGCGCCCGCCCTGCGGGAGCATCACGCGCACCACGACGTGGGGCATCTCTTCGGGCGGAACGGCGCGCGACTGCGCGGGGAGCGAGGGCATGGCGCTCCACCAGTTGTAGACGTGGGAGGCCCCGTGGGCGCGCAGGGTCTTGAGGTAGCGCGGGGTGAAGTGCGACGCCTCGCGCAGCTCGACGGCGAAGGTGATCTCGCGCGGGGCGTGCGAGAGAAACTCTCCGAGGCGCTCGCAGAAGGCCTCCGAGCGCAGCGTGTGGGCGCTCGACGCGCGGGGCATTTCGAGCATCACGACGCCCGTGTGCGAGAGAAAATGTTCGCGGAGGCGCGCGCCCATGAGTGCTTCGAAGCGTTCGGCGGAGAGGTAGTGGGGGTTCGGCGCGGCGCGCCCCGCGAGGTCGCTGCCGGGCACAACCGTCGAGGTGATCGCCGCGGGGGCCTTGATGCAGCACGGAAACCCCTCGGGGAGCTGCGCGGCGAGGCGCGCGAGGTCGCTTTCGGGGACGGGCGCGTAGTAGCTCCGGTCGATGCCTACGGTGCGAAACAGCGGGTGCCGCGCGTACTCGCGGAGGCCGCTGCGTGCGAGGTCGTTCTCGGTGCGCGCGTCGGCGTACACGAGGCCCTTCCAGCCCGGAAAGCTCCACGAGCTGGTGCCCAGGCGCAGGGCCCCGGGGAGCCGCGCGGCGAGGGCGCGAGCGTCGGCGTACACGGCGCGCAGCGGGTCGTCGCCCGCGAAGAGCGAGAGCTGGGGCGCGGCGTCGTCGGGCGGAGCGGTCACGACGGTGGGAGTATCGACCGCGGCGGAGGGGGGCGCACGTTCGAGGCGTTGCGGCTATGGTCGCGGGCTGTGAGCGAGGCAGAGCGCTACCGGGCGTTGTTGGAGAAGGTGAGGCCCGCCGTCGAGGCCTCGTCGGATCGGCGCACGCGCGTGCTCGATGCGATCGCGTGGCCGCGCGAGGTCGAAGACCGCTTCTTCGCGCAGGGGGCGTCGGCGCTGCCCGAGGTGACCTACGACGTCGACCGCGACGTGATGCAGTCGCGGGTGCTGGAGCTCCAGGGCGTGATCGCGACGATCGACGGCGACGACCCGGTGGCCGCGTGGGCGCGCTCGAACGTCGGCTCGACCATCGACGCGTGCCGCCTCGTGCTCGCGATGGGCACCACGGAGTTCTATCGCATCTCGCGAGAGATCTACGGCGGGGCGCGCACGCGCTTTCACGGCACCGGCGAGCGCAACATCGACCTTGCCGAGCACCTGCTCGACCGGCTGCGCGTGCACGGGTGGGACGAGGCCCGCGACGCCGAGCCCGAGGAGCTCACCGACGAGGACCTCGCGGCCGACCTGCGCGCTCGCCTCGCGCGGCGCTTTCCGTCGATGAAGGTTGAGGTGTCGGTCGACGACGACCTCACGGCCAAGGTGATCGCGGGCATGTCGCGCGTGCGCATCCGCCGGGGCGCCACGTTCCTGCCCTGGGAGGCCGAGGGGCTCTGGTACCACGAGGTCTCGACGCACGCGCTCACCGCGCAGAACGGCGCGCTGCAGCCCGAGGTGCCCTTTCTGCGCGCGGGCGGGCCTCGCACCACGCGCACGCAGGAGGGCCTCGCGGTGTTCTCCGAGCTGTTTCACCACACGCTCGCCACGCCTCGCATGGAGCGCCTCGCGCAGCGCGTGAAGCTCGTCGACATGGCCGAGAGCGGCGCGGATTTTCTCGACCTCTACCGCCACCTCGTGGCGCAGGGCAGCGACGCGCGCGACGCCTACCTCGACGCGCAGCGCATCTGCCGCGGGGGCCGCGTCGAGGGCGGCGCGCCCTTCACCAAGGACGCCTCGTACCTCGCGGGGCTCCTCGACGTGCAGGCCTTCCTCTCGGTGGTGGTGCGCGGGGGCTTCCGCGACGAGCTGGAGCTCCTCGCGTGCGGGCGCATCGACCTCGACGACATGCACGCGCTCGCGCTCCTGCGCAGGGCCGGCGTGCTGCGCCGCCCGCGCTACATCCCCACGTGGCTCAAGCGCTGGAGCACGCTCGTGCCCGAGTTCGCGTTCCGCTCGTTTCTCACCGACCTGTCGCTCGACCCGCTGCGCGAGCACTACCGATCGCTCATCGAGTTCGCCGCATCGCACCTTCCGCCGACGCAAGACCCGCCCGCATGATTCGGCGCCGTTTTGTTGGCCCTCCTGGTGGGCCACTGTAGGTTTCGTCTTGCCCGGGGCGTGAAGACGCACCGCCGCAGCGCCGCTCCAACGACGCTGCGATCGCGGGTCTACACAGACCTCCGGGTACGCCCAGGAGCCTCGCCGCGCGCAACCGCGGCGCTCCTCCGGGCGCGGGTCCAGAGGTCCCGACACCCCCTCTGCACGCGCGCGCTCCCTCGCCCGGGGAGCCGTGCGCGCGCAGCGCTCCTAGCGCCGTCGCCGCGACGTGTGTTGGTCCGTCCTCCCTCCCCGAAGCACGCGGAGCGGAGGCGGCGCTGTCCACGCGCCCTCGCGGCCCCGATCGTCTCCCCTCACCGGGAGCCGCGTCGGGTGCCCGCGAGGGACGCGGGAGCACCCTCTTACCGATCGAAGATCCCCAGTACGCGCACCACGCACCCGCTCGCGCCCGCCACGCCCACGGCAT
>CANMAT010000662.1 GCA_947494865.1 Deltaproteobacteria bacterium | reverse complement strand
CCGTCGCCCAGCCCGAGCCCGTCGCCCAGCCCGAGCCCGTCGCCCAGCCCGAGCCCGTCGAGGCCGCCCGGCCCCGCCGCGGCGGGCGCGCGCCGCGCGGCGCGAACACGGCGCGACCCCCGCGCGCGGGCGCCGCCAACGCGGGCCCCGCGCAGGCGCAGCCCCAGCCGGGACCGGGCGAGTTTCGCCCGAGCGGAATCTGAGAACCCCCACGATGCGCGCTACGACCCTTCTGCTCTCTCTCTCGCTGCTCGCGGCGCCCGCGATCGCCGCTGCGCAAGACAACACCGCCTTCGCGCAGCAGCGCTTCGCCCATGGCACGCAGCTCTACGATCAGCACCAGTGGGACCCTGCGCTCACCGAGTTTCGCCAGTCGATCTCGCTCTACAACTCGCCCAACACGCGGCTCTACATCGCGCGCTGTCTGCGAGAGCTGGGGCGCTTCGACGAGTCGGTGCTCGAGTTCGAGCGCACCGCCCGCGAGGCCGGTGACCGCGCCGCCACCGACCCGCGCTACGCCACCACGCGCGACGTGGCCAACAGCGAGCTCACCGCCGTGCGGCCGCGCGTCGGGCGGCTCACCGTCACCGTGCCCGACCTGCCCCCCAACGCGGTCGTGCGCGTGAACGGCCGCGACATGCCCCGCGAGGGCGTCGGCGTGGCCGTGCCCGTGCTCCCGGGGCACGTCACGGTCACCGTCGAGGCGCCGGAGTTCTTCCCCGAAGAGCGGCAGACCGACGTGCTCGCGGGCGCCGAGGCCACCGTGGGCGTGCGCCTGCGCCGTCGCCCCACGCTCGAAGGGCATACCGAGGTCGCGCGTCCCATTCGCACGGGCCCCGAGCAGCCCCCGCCGCCCCCGAGCGGTGGCGTTCCGCGGAGCCTTGCGTGGGTGGGCGTCGGCGTCGGCGCGGCGGGCCTCGTGGGCTTCGCGGCCTTCGGGCTCGCGGCCAGCAGCCGCTTCGACGACATCAGCGCCCGCTGCGGCGGCAACCGCGCGTGCTCGGCCGACGACCTCGCCCTGCGCGACGGCGGCCGCACGCTCACCACCCTCGCCAACGTGTCGCTCGGCCTCGGCGTGGCCGGCGCCGTGGCCGCCACGGTGATCTTTCTCGTCGGTCGCCCCGCGCAGGCCCCGCGGCCTGCGCCCACCGTCACCGTCGGCCTCTCGGGCAACGGCGTCTCGCTCGGCGGAGTGTTCTGAATGCTTTCGCGCACCCTTCTCTCGCTCTGCGTGGCCTCGGCGCTCACCGCGAGCTGCTCGTTCAACTGGGACACCTTTCAAGGCCCGCGCGGCGACACCGACGTGCCCGCCGACCTCGACGACGCCGCCGACGCGCCCCTCGTCGACGCGCCCAACGACATCGCAGACACGGCGCCGCAGTGCACCCCCGCGGCCGACACGTGCCCCACGGGCCAGTACTGCGCCCCCGCGATCAACCAGTGCGTCTCGGGCTGTCGCGCCGACGGCGACTGCAGCCCCGACGGCGGCGCGCCGCTGTTCTGCAACGTCGCCACGCACACCTGCGTGGCCTGCGCGACGGACACGCACTGCCCCCTCGGCCAGCTCTGCATGGGCAACGTCTGCGTCGACGGGTGCACCCCCACGCGCGCGTGCCCCTCGGCGCGTACGTGCTGCGCGGGCGGCTGCGTCGACACGCAGGGCAGCACCACCCACTGCGGCGCGTGCGGCAGCGCGTGCAGCCTCGCCAACGCCACGCCCACGTGCATCGGCGGCCAGTGCGCCGTCGAGTCGTGCCGCACGGGCTTCGGCGACTGCGACCGCAGCGCCAACAACGGCTGCGAGACCGACGTCACCACCTCGCTGCAGCACTGCGGCGCGTGCAACATGGCGTGCCCCACGTACCCCCGCGCGGCGGGCGTGTGCAGCATGGGCCGCTGCGCGATGGGCGCCTGCGAGCCCGGCTACAGCGACTGCGACGGCGACCCGATGAACGGCTGCGAGGTGAACACCCGCAGCGACACGAGCCACTGCGGCGCGTGCGCGACGGTGTGCTCGTTTCCGGGCGCGGGCGCGGCCTGCACGATGGGCGTGTGCACCCGCACCAGCTGCTCGGCGGGCTTCGGCGACTGCGACGGCAACCCGGCCTCGTGCGAGGTGACCTTCGCCACCGACGTCGCCCACTGCGGGCGCTGCGGCAACGCGTGCACCTTTCCCAACGGCGTGGCGGCCTGCGCCGCCGGCGCGTGCGCCCTCGCGCGCTGCAACGCGGGCTTCGGTGACTGCGACGGCAACGCCGCCAACGGCTGCGAGACCGACCTCTCGTCGAGCGCCGCGCACTGCGGCATGTGCAACAACGGCTGCGTGTTCTCGGGCGGCACGGGCGCGTGCCGCAGCGGCGTGTGCGCGCTGGCGGCCTGCGACACGGGGCGCGACAACTGCGACGGCGCGGCCGCGAACGGCTGCGAGATCGACCTGCGCGCCAACCTCATGAACTGCGGCGCCTGCGGCCGCCCCTGCGCGTCACGCCCCAACAGCGCCTCGTACTGCTCGGCGATGGTTTGCGGCCTCACGTGCGCGTCGGGCTTCGAAAACTGCGACGGCACCGACAGCAACGGCTGCGAGACCGACGTGCGCACGAGCACCTCCGACTGCGGCACCTGCGGGCGCGTGTGCAGCCCGGCGCAGGCCCGCGGGGTGTGCACCGGCGGCGTGTGCGGCATCGCGTCGTGCACCGCGGGCTTCGGCGACTGCGACGGCATCGCGTCGTCGGGCTGCGAGACCGACGTCACCGGCAGCGTCGCCAACTGCGGCGCCTGCGGCCGCGCGTGCTCGGTGCTCAACACCGCGAACTCGTGCGTGGCGGGCGCGTGCCGGGTGCTCTCGTGCACGGGCTCCTTCGCCAACTGCGACGCCAACGACCAGAACGGCTGCGAGACCAACCTCATCGACAACAACACCCACTGCGGCGCCTGCGGCACCGCGTGCGGCGCCGGTCGCAGCTGCATCAACGGCCGCTGCTCGGTGGCCTTCGCGGGCTACGCCGTGACGAGCCCCGCGGCCGCGACCCTCCCCTGGATCGACGCGTGCGCGCAGCCGGGCCGCGAGACGCTGCTGCCCGGCGCCGACGACGACTACACCGTCGGCACGCTGCCCTTCCCCGTGAGCTTCTACGGCGGGCTCAACCGCGACTACCTGCTCAACGCGAACGGCTTTCTGGGCTTTGGCACGCTGTTCTTCAACCTCCGCCGCGCCAGCGACGGAATGGTGAACTTTCCCACCATCGGGTCGCTCGGGAGCTGGGGCTCGCTGCCCACAAACACGGCCCCCTTCCCCGGCGCGTACGTGCTCGGCATCGACCTCCTGCTCGGCTCGACGGGCGTGTGCGTCGCCACGCTCGGCGCCACCGGGACCCGCACGTGGGCCGTCGAGTGGATCAACGCGAACTCGTACCGGGTGGCCGGCACCAACTTCACGTTCGAGCTCCTCGCCTACGAGGCGAACCAGAACATCGACATGCTCTACAACGCGATCACGCCGCCGGCGGGCATCCCCTTCACGGCCCCCGACCCCGT
>CANMAT010000661.1 GCA_947494865.1 Deltaproteobacteria bacterium | reverse complement strand
CCGTGGTCGCCCAGGGCCTCGGCGCTCTCCGCGGCGCGCGATCGGTAGACCGAGCGCGCCGACGGGTCGGTGGTGAGCTCGGCGAGGCGCTCTTGCACCGCGGCGAAGCGACCGTGATCGCCGTCGCGGCGCGCGTCGGCGTCGAGCGCGTTGAGAAGCCGGAGGTCGGTGAGGCCCCGCGCGAACACCGCGGCGTGGAACCGCTGCCCCACCGCCGGGTCGCCGTCGGCCTGCGCCGAGGCGAGGCGCGCGCCGAGGTGCGCGAACGCGAGCGCGTCATTCGGGTCGTGCGCGTGCTCGGCGAGGCGGAGGCACACCTCCGTGGCCTCGCCCTGGCGCCCCTCCTCGATGAAGAATCGTAGGAGCGCGTGCAGCGTGGGCAGGTGGCCCGGCGCGAGCGACACGATCTCTTGCAGCGAGAGCACAGCCGACGCGAACTGGTTGCGCCAGAAGCGATCGATCTCGGCGAGGCGCTCGTACGCCGCGATGCGCTCGTCGTCGGTCGCCGCCGCGTTCAGCCGGTCGAAGGCCCGTTCGGTGGTCTCGGTGAACATCCCCGCGCGGAGCCACAGGCGCTCCTCCGCGGCCGCGAGGGCGCGGTCGTTGAGCGCGAAGGTGCGGGTGCGCGCGAGCGCCTGCGACGCGTCGGCGTAGCGCCCAGCCTGCTCGTGCGCCAGCGCGAGGAAGGTGCCCGCCCCGACGGCGCCCTCGACCCGCTCGCGGCCCGCCGCCCACGCCGCGTCGGCGAGGGCGCGCGCGACGGCCACGGTGCGCTCGGTCGTACGCGACGGCGTGCGCAGCACGAGGGCCCCGAGGGCAGCGTCGGCAGGGTTGCGGTTCCAACTGCGCCACACGGCCTCGGCGGCCGCGTCGGCGTCGATCGAGGCCCGTCGCAGCGCGGCCCTCACCGCGGCCATGCGCGCCGCCGCCCCCTCGCCCGCCGCCGCCGCGTCGAGGAGGTCGGCGCCCGACGTCGGAACGGCGTCGCCCCTCAGCGCGTGGAGCGCAGCGATCTCGGCCGCCGCGAGGTCGCCCGGGAGCCCCGTGGCGGCCAGCACCGCGTCGGCGCCGCCGTCGGGCACGCCCGCGCTCGCCGCGAGGCTCGCCGCGAGGAAGCTCTGCCCCGCCGCGCGCCGCGGGTCTCGCGCGGCCTTCGCCTCGCGCCGCAGCGCCGCGACCACCGCGTCGGTGTCGGCGCCAAGGAGCGCCGTCGCACGCAACCCGTACGCCGTCGCGCCCGGGGGTGCCCCCTCGTCCGCGAGCGCCGCGAAGGCCGTGCGGGCCTCTTCGCGGCGCCCCGTACGCGCCAACGACTCGACGCGCGCCACGCGGTGCCACACGCTCTCTCCCGCGGTGTCGGCCACGGCCTCGGCCGCGTCGATGCCGCTCGTCGCGGCCACCAGCGCGGCGCGCACCGCCGAGCCCGTCGCGCCGCCCGCGATGCCCAGCGCGTCGGCCTCGGTCGCGTCGACGGAGGCGCCGCGCGCGCGCAGCCCCGCCTCGACAGCGCCCGCGCCATCACCGCCCACGAAGGCCGCGCCCGCGCTCGCCATCCCCTCGTCGGATCGCTGCGAGAGGACCTTGCGAAGCGCGAGGTAGCGCCCCGCGTCGCCGCCCGCCGCGTCGCCGGCCCACGCCGCCCAGGGCCCGCGCCCGTCGACGGTCGCGTGGGTGAGCCCGAAGGAGGCCTGCGACGTCGGGTCGGCGCCCGCGTCGCGGAGCGCGTGGGCCACGAGCCAGCCCGCAACGCCCGCGTCGGCGGCGGTGCCCGACGCGACCGGGTCGCCGAGCACGCTGTCGAGCGCGCGACGGAGCGCGTCGGCCACAAGCACCGACGCCGACTCCGCATCGCCGGCGCGCGCGAGGCCGCTCATGCCCTCGCGGAAGAACCCGGCGTTCGACTGCGCGAGTCCGATGCGCGCCATGGCGAGCCACGCGCTCGCGTCGGACGGGTCGCGGCGCACCGCGTCGCGGATCGCGAGGATGGCGGCCTGATCTTCGGCGCCCTCCATCATGCGAGCGCGGGCGACGTCGACGCTCGCGGCGAGCACGCCGCCGGTTTGCGCGGCAAAGACGCCCAACGCCTCGCCGAGCGCGCCGCGGTCGCGCGTGACCCCCGCCGCGAGGATGCGCGCGAGCGCCCCGGTGACGCCGCCCGCCGCGGCCGCCTCGGACCACAGGCGCGCCGCGTCGGCGCCGTCGATGCGCGCGGCGAGCTCGCCAGCGAGCATGAGGTTCTCCGTGCGCTCGGCGTCGTCGAGGGGCCCCGCCAGCTCGGCCTCGCAGAGCGCGAGCGCCGCGGCGGCATTGCCCTCGGCAATCTCGACGCGACGGAGCACCCGGATGGGCGCCGCGAGGGTCGGCGCGAGCGCGTGGGCGCGCGTCGCGAGCTCCTTCGCCCGCGCGCGATCGCCCGCGATGCCTTCGACGAGGTCGGCCGCGAGCGAGAGCATCTCAGCGGCCTGCGCAGGCGCCGCGTGGTCGGCCTCTTCGACGAGCAGCGCGGCGCGCGCGAGCGCCTCGGCGCGCGGCTCGACCGCGAAGTGCGCGTCGGTGTCGTCATCGCTGAGGTTGCGGCTCGTGACCGACGCTGCGAGCATCGCGCCCCGGTCGGCGGGCGGCACATCGATCTCGACCTCTTCGCCGCCCTCGACGAACAGCTCGGCCTCGACGCCGACGTCGGGCGCGTCGACGCCTTCCATGCCCGACTCGTCGAGCACGAAGTCGTCGGTCTCGCCCTCGATCTCGACGGACTCGGGCGCGTCGGAGTCCGACGAGATGGTGGGTCCCTCATCGAACTCGATGACCGCCGCCGGCGCGTCGCTCAGCGGCTCGACGTCGAGGCGAAACGGCGCGATGGGCGGGTGCGCGGCGGGGTGGGGCGCAGCGAGCTCCGCGTCGAAGTCGGCGAACGACTCTTCGATCGGAGGCTCGACGTTCGGCGACTGCTCGTCGGGCGCGGATGCGACAGGCGCCTCGACGCTCGGCTCGTCGATGGGGGGCGGCTCTGCAGACAGGTGCGCTTCGAAGAGAATGTCGCTCGGGCGGCGGTCGGGCACGACCTCGACGGGCGCGTCGGACGGCACGAACGGCGCGTGCATCGACTGCAAGATCTCGGGCACGACCGAGGGGTCGCCCGACGCGAGCGAGAGTTCGAGATCTTCGGCCGACGGAGGCGCCGGGAGCACCGGCGGGTGCGAGACGCCAAACACGTCGTCGAACGACAGGAGCACGTTCGACTCGTCGGGCGCGGGCGCCGCGACGGGCATCGGCATCTCTCGCGTCTCGACGATCGAGAGGCCCTCGACGAGCTCGCCGGGGAGCCCGTCGGCGAGCGCCGGCGCCGCCGTGAGCCGCTGCACGAACTCCGGGTCGTTCTGCTCGTCGAGCTCGATCGATCGAAACGCCGCGTCGAGGTCGTCTTCGGGCGAGAGCTCGTCGAGGCCGCCGAGCGTGAGGGGCGCCTCGGCGAGCGCGTCGATGCGGGCCGCGAAGGCGACCTCGTCGAGGGGCGTCGACGCGGGGGCTGGCGGGG
>CANMAT010000660.1 GCA_947494865.1 Deltaproteobacteria bacterium | reverse complement strand
CGTGGCCAGGAGGCCCGCGCCCGCAGCCTCGGGCACGCCCCCCACCACGCGCCCGTCGGCGTGCAGCACCTGCCCGTCGGGCGTCACGTAGCGGTAGCGCGCGGCGTCGTGGCGCATGGCCTTCCACGCCTCGTGCGCCGCCACGAGCGAGTCGACCAGCACCACGGGGCGCAGCGCGTCCCACAGGGCCTCTGGGGCCTCGCGCTCGCCGCCCACCATCGCGAAGAGCATGCCCCGCACGCCCTCGCGCTGCGGGTGCGCGGGCACCGGCGATCCCTCGGCGCGGGCGCCGTCGGCCACCACCGCGGCGCGGCCCTTCTTGTCGTTGCGGAGCCTCTCTACAAGCCGAATCCCGTCGTCGAGGGTGCGCACCGCGACGTCTTGCCAGCGGTCGGCCAGCACCGCGGCCACGGCCTTCGCGAGGTCTTCGCGCACGCCCATCGCGTCGGCCACGAGGCCCGTCACCGCGGGGTCTCTGCCGTCGAGCAGCGCGCGCGTCCCCTGCCCCACGCCCTCGTGGCGCTTCGCCACCTCGCGCAGCGCGTTGAGCCGCGCCGACGCGCGCTCGCGGTCGCGCCGCGTCTCGCTGAGCCGCTGCTCGGTGCGCTCGCGCTCGGCCCTGAGCGGGCCCTGCTCGGCCTCGAGGCCCGCCTTGCGCGCCACGATCTCGTCGCGCTCGCGCCGCAGCTTCGCGAGCATCCCCTCGACGCCCTCGCGGTCGCGCGCGATCTCCGCCTGACGGCGCTCGAGGGTGCGCGACTCGCCGCGCAGGCGCGCCACGCGCTCCTCGTTCTCGCGCAGCCTGCGGCCAACGCCCAGGCGCGTGGCCTCGCCCGTCGCGAGGGCCTTCTCGGCCTGCAGCGACGCCTCGCGGTGCGCCTTGAGCTCCATGTCGATGCCCACCAGGTGCTCGCGCACCTCGCGCAGGCGCTCTTCGGCCACCGCGAGGCGCTCGATCTCTTCGGCCTCGACCTGCGCGGCCGTCTCGAGGTCGCGCGCCAGCACGTCGCGCTCGGCCACGAGCGAGCCGCTCGAGTCGCGCACCTCGGCGAGCTCGCGGTGCGCGTCGGTGGCCCGTCGCCGCGCGCTCCCGAGGGCGTCGCGCAACCGCTGGAGGTCTGACTCCAGGCGCCGCGCCTCGTTGTCGGCGGTGTACGCGGCGTTCTGCGCGGCCTCGAGGGCGGTCTCGGCTTCGAAGAGCGCGCGGCGCACGGCCTCGGCCTCGGCGTCGACGCGGAGCAGGGCCGCGACGACGCCTTCGAGCGACGCCTCGGCCCGCGCGTGCGACACCCGCGTGGCGCCGTGCACCGCCACGAGCTCGAGGTACCGGTGGCTCGCGAGGTAGAGCTCCAGGTCGCGCTGCTCGGCGCGGAGAGACTTGTAGCGCTCGGCCTTCTGCGCCTGACGCTTGAGCGACACGAGGCTCTTCTCGAGCTCGGCGAGCAGGTCGCTCACGCGCAAGAGGTTCTGCCGCGTGAGCTCGATCTTCTTCTCGGCCTGCTTCTTACGGGCTTTAAAGCGCGTGATGCCCGCGGCCTCTTCGAAGAGCGCGCGGCGGTCTTCGGGCTTCGACGTCACGATGAGCCCGACGCGGCCCTGCTCGACGATCGAGTACGCCTTCGTACCAACGCCCGTCCCGAGGAAGAGGTTGGTCACGTCCATGAGGCGCACGGGCGTCTTGTTGAGGTAGTAGTCGCTCGCGCCGTCGCGGCCGAGGCGCCGCGTCACCGAGATCTCGGGGTAGGCCGCGTACTCGGGGGGGGCGAGGCCGTCGGAGTTGTCGAAGGTGAGCGTCACCTCGGCGAAGCCGTGCTGCGGGCGGCTGTCCGAGCCATTGAAGATCACGTCTTCCATGCTCTTGCCGCGCAGGTGGCGCGCTGACTGCTCGCCCATGCACCAGCGAATGGCGTCGACGGTGTTGCTCTTGCCGCAGCCGTTGGGGCCCACCACGGCCGTCACGTCGTGGTCGAAGGTGAGCACCGTTCGATCGACGAAGGACTTGAAGCCCTGCAGCTCGAGCTTGCGAATCTTCATTCGGGTAGAGCTCGCAGAGGGGCCGTAGCGTGCCGCCCCGCGAGGGGCACGAACGCTAGCAGAGGGCCGCGCGGAATGTCACGAGGCCGACAACCTCGCAGCGTAGCGAGCGCCGATCGCGCGGGTCAGGGGGCGATCGCGCGCACCTCGGACCACCGCGCTTCCGGGGTGGTGAAGTTCTGCGCCACGTAGAGCGTGCCCTCGCGGGCTCCCGCCGTGAGGGTCGAAGGCGCCGCAGCGGTGCCGTTCGCGTGCGGGAGGTCGACGATGACCGTCGCGCGGCACCCGGTGCCGAGCGTCGCTACGAGCGTCGCGGGGCCCTCGTAGTTGCGACCGCCGACGCGAACCGGGCCCGTGTGATCGAGCACGAAGGCATCTCCCGCGGGCGAGCGTGACAGCGGCGCGGTGAGGCCGGCGCCTTCGAGCACGAGGACGTCTCCCAGGAGGGTCTCTCCCCCGTCGCCCACCGCGGAGCACCCGAGGCGTCCGGGGCTCTGCAGAAGCACGAACCACCCCTCGCCGCGATGCGCGAGGCGCGCCGCGACCGACGCATCGCCAGGGAGCAAAACGTAGAGCGCCCGAGACAGCGGCCACGACGCGCCGGGCTCGAGGTTCTCGGCCAGAAGGCGAACGCCGCCGCCGGCGGTGTCGAGCGCGTAGCCTTCGACGCCACCGCCGCGCCGCACATCGAGGATGCCGCGACCCACGAGCGCGTCGTTGTGCGTCGCGACGGGGGGCGCCGCGTCGAGCAGCCCCGACACCGCGCTCTGCGCGTAGCGAGGGCCCGTGGGTGTGGCGACCGAGCGCGTGACGTACGCCGTCACGTCGCTCGCCTCGATCCCGTCGTGAACGAGCATCGCGCGCGCGATGGCGTCGTCGGGCGCGTAGCGGCCGCGGTAGCGAATCGCGCGGGCGTCGGGAGACACGCCGCGCTCCACGGCCCAGATGCAAGGCCCCGTGAGGCGCGTCGGGTCGGTGCCGCAGTCGTGCTCGTTGACGGCGACCACGACGTCGGCCGCGGGCATGAGCGCCGAGACGCCGAAGGTGGGGCGCACGCGGCTGCGGAGGTTGACCCCGGCGCTCCACGTGAGCGAAGGGAGGGTGTCGACCCAGTGGACGGCGGCGCTGTCGACGACGCTCGCGAGCATGTCGGGGCGCGGGCCGATGACCGTGTCGTGCGCGAGTCCGCCGAGAACGAGCGCGCCCGCGCCGTCGACGGCCATCGCGCGAACCGTCATGCTGACCTGCAGCATGTCGACGACGCAGTCGGCCCGCGCAGGCGACGCACAACCCGGAGACGGGACGATGGAGTCGGGCACATCGCGCGCGGGCGTCCCGTCGGCGAGCGATGCGTCGGCGAGCGATGCGTCGGCGAGCGATGCGTCGGTGAGCGCGCTGTCGGTGCGGGCGCTGTCGACGCGCGCGGCGTCGGCGAGCGCGCTGTCGGTGCGGGCGCTGTCGACGCGCGCGGCGTCGGCGAGCGAGGCGTCGGCGAGGGACGCGTCG
>CANMAT010000659.1 GCA_947494865.1 Deltaproteobacteria bacterium | reverse complement strand
GAACGACTGGTTCTCGGGCGACTACCTCGCCGGCCACGCGCGCGTCATGGGCGGCGGCGACCTGCTCCACACGCTCGACGCCGACCCCTCCACCGACAACGCCATCGGCGCGCAGTGGAACCTCGGCGGCGACCCCGGCCGCCGCGAGGTCAGCTACCGCATGGGCTTCGCGGCCGACGCTCCCTGTGACATGGGCGGCACGTGCGTCGACGGCGGCGTGACGGCCGAAGCCGCCGCGGCGGCCATGGCGACCCCGGACGGCGCCGAGGCCCTCCGCGCTGCGCCCGCCGTCGACGCGGGCGAAGAGGGCTTCCAGTGCGGTGTCGATCGCGCGACCTCGCGCGGCGGCAACGCGGGCCTCGCGCTCGTAGGCCTCGCCCTGGGCGCGCTCATCGCCCGCCGCCGCCGCTGAGCGCTTCGTTCAGCCGCGCCACGCGGCGCGCGCGAAGAGCACCCACCCCAACAGAAACCCCAGGCCCCCGATGGGCGTGACGGCACCGAGCTTCGTCACGCCCGTGAGGGCCATCACGTAGAGGCTCCCCGAGAAGACCACGATGCCCGCGAGCATCGACCAGCCCGCCGCGTCGGCGCCGCCCTTGTGCGTCGCGAGCGAGGCCACCGCGATAAGGCCCAGCGCGTGATACATCTGGTAGCGGGCGGCGCTCTCCCAGTTGCGGAGCATGTGCTCCGTGAGCCTCGCGCGGAGGCCGTGCGCGCCGAAGGCGCCCATCGCGACGGACATGAACGCGTTCGCCGCGCCCAGCACGAACCAGAGCTTGCTCATAGGGGATGTTCGGGTACGTCTGTGGGGCGCGATCAGGCGTCGCGGTAGATCGAGATCACGTCGCTGAGGAGCTTGAGCGCCTCGGGGCGCGAGCGCTGAAACGCGTTGCGGCCCATGATGGCGCCGAAGCCCCCGCCCGCGGCGATCTCGCGCACCTCGGCGAGCACCTCGTCGGTGCCCTTCGCCTCGCCGCCCGAGAAGATCACCACGCGCTTGCCGTTGAACGCGCTCTGCACCACATGGCGAATGCGCTCGGTGAGGGTCGCCGTGGGAATCTGATACTTCTCGAAGACCTTGCGGGCCTCCACCTGCTCCACGTGGTTCTTCGGGGGCTTCACCTTGATGATGTGCGCGCCGAGCTGGGCCGAGATGTGCGCGGCGTAGGCCACGATGTCGATGGCCGTCTCGCCGTCCTTCGAGATGCCGTCGCCGCGGGGGTAGGCCCAGAGCACCACCGCAAGCCCCTTGCGCTTGGCCTCGAGGGTGATCTCGCGAAAATCCTGGTACTGCTCGTTGCGGGCCGCCGAGCCGGGATAAATCGTGTAGCCCACGGCGGTGCAGCCGAGGCGCAGCGCGTCTTCGACGGTGCTCGTAATGGCCGAGCAGGGCGCGTGGCCCTTCGAAAGCGTGTCGCTGTTATTGAGCTTGAGAATGAGCGGAATCTCGCCCGCATAGCGGTCGGCCACGGCCTCGATGAACCCGAGCGGCGCCGCGTAGGCGTTGCACCCGGAGTCGACGGCGAGCTGCACGTGGTAGTCGGGGTCGTAGCCGCCCGCGTTGGGGGCGAAGGAGCGCGCGGGGCCGTGCTCGAAGCCCTGATCCACGGGAAGAATCACGAGCTTGCCGGTGCCCGCGAGGGCGCCGTGGTTGAGCAGGCGCGCGAGGCTCGCGCGGGTGCCGGGGTTGTCGCTGCCGTACCACGAGAGAATCTGTCGGACGCGGTCGCTGAGTGCCATGCAACTCTCCAATCTATGCGCTGGTGCGTAGGGCCGAACGAGCGGCGCGGACGGTACCCGATGCGCGCGAGGTTTCGCAACGCGGCTGTCACACCCCGCGCCCTTACGCGCGCCGCTCGCCCGAGAGAAAATGGTGCGAGAAGCGATTGCGCGGAGCGGTGCTTTGCGGTGACATAAGTTCCCCCGACGACGCATACACCCTGAGGAGAGACACGCGATGAGCTACCGCGACCCGAACGAGGCCCTGAGGGCCGAGAACGAGAGCCTCCAGCAGCAGATCAAGGATGCGAACGAGGAGCTCGACGGCCTGCGCGCGCGGGTCGGCGCGAGCGCCGAGGGCGACGGCGAGCGTCAGCGCCTCGCGTTCGGCATGCGCTGCCTCGGCGGCGTTGCCCTCATGCTGCCCTTTCTGCTCATGACCGCGATGTGCGAGCACCGCTTCACGCCGCGCTATCACCACGCCCCGGCCTCCATGGCGGTGCGCTACGACGCCGCCCCGAGCGTCGCGTCGGCGGTCAACGTGCCGCGTCCCTACGTGGCCCACGGCTGCCAGGGTCGCACGGCCCCGTCGCCGGGCTTCGAGGGCTTCACCCGCTCCATCGAGCGCTCGGCGAGGGTCACCCAGGCCGACAACCTCCCGGGCATCACCGCGGGCACGCCCTGCACGGTGCGCGTGGTGCCCGTCTCGATGCAAGACTTCAACTGCCACGTCGAGGTGGTCTGCAACGGCGAGACGCTCTACGGCGCGCTCCCCACGGGCTACGCCCACTGCGACGTCGACCGCGCCACGCTCCTCCACGCGACCGACTCCGACGTCACCGTCGCCGACGGCGACCCGGCCGTCAACGTCGACCTCACGTCGTACCGCGCCGTGGTCACCGACACCCGCGACGGCGTCACCACGCGCGCCCTCCTCGCGCTCGACGCCCCGCCCTCCCTCGACTGATCCCTCTCCGCTACCTCACGCCGTTCAACGTCCAGTCGTAGGGCTCGTAGGCGAGCGTGCACGCGCCCCCGTCGGCGCCGCACGCGGCCTCGATGCGCGCGCGCAGCGCCGCGGGCGCGAAGGTGTGCACGAAGCCCAGCGGGCCCGCCACCGTCGACGCCGGGCGCCCCGGCACGCGCGCGGAGAAGTCATCGCGAAACCACTCGAAGAGCTGCACCACGCGCACGGTGTCGGTGCGCTCGTCGACGGTCACCCGGTCGCCCGCGAAGTAGCGCCGCACCTGCTCGTCGAGCTGCGCCTCGACGCGCGCCGCGCTGTACGCCCCCGCCCGCAGCGGGGGGCACGAGCGCGCCGCGCAGTTGAGGGCGAAGTGCACGCGCGCGTCGCGAAACACCGGGCGCACCTCGCGGTTCTCGATGTCGTCGAGGCTCATCGCGCGGCCGTCGACGCGCCACCGGCGACCGCGGAAGAAGCCGTTGTCGGGCAGGTACGTGAGCACGTTGCGCATCGACGTCGGCGCCTCGGCCACGCCGCGCAGCACCGTGGCGTTGTAGGCGTTGAGCCAGTAGGCCTCGCGCGCGCTCGCGGTGCGAAACGCGTCGGGCGTGGTGCGCGGGCCGTGCGTGGCGAGCCAGTCGTGCACGGCGCGAAGCTCGGTGAGGCGCGCGCGCACGGCGCCGTAGTCGACCCCCGCGGGGCGCACCACGGCGCGGAGGAGCGCGTCGAGGCCCGCCCACGGGTCGGCGCTCGCCGTGGGAGCGCCCGCGTCGGCGCGGGGCTGTGCGAACGTGGGGGCCGCGCAGAGACAAGCCGCGGCGAAGAGAGAGAGCGATCGCTTCATCGAAGACCTCGCG